>NZ_JBEONS010000006.1:0-146132 GCF_040544395.1 Pedobacter sp. CG_S7
CATCAATCTTTCTGGAGAAAGTTACAGGTTACGGAACCGAAAAACTTTTTTAGGTTCTTGAAAAAAGAATGCTACTTTTACCCCTAGAGTTCTGCATCATTGTTGCCATTTTCTCTGCACTATTGTTGCCAAATACTCTGCATTCCTAATTGCCAAAAATCCTGCATTATAAGTTACCGACTACACCTTTGCGGCTCATATCCAACTCTAATTCTTTTGCAGCTTCTGAAACTGATTCTTTCAAATAAGATAACTCTACTGCCATTTTCTTAAATGACTCATCAAATGTTCTTGCCATGCCTTAACAAATTTAATTCTATTTTCTTTAAACCTGTCTCTACCCAAAGGTACCAACTCCAGGCCTGCATTCCCTATGGGACCTAGAGAATTATGAGGAAAATGAAACCTCGAGAATCAGCGGGAGTTTCTACTTTTAAAGTCTCTGAAGTGGAAAAATACGCACTAAGGTTGGGCATTTCACATGGGGTGTTTATCTACCTTGATTATTTTCCGCAAAAGTTATTCGGTTTTTTTCAGGATCAAATATTGTAATGGTTTTGGCGATCTCTCCTTTTGATATTTCTTCACGTGAGAGGTTTTTTTCGTCAAGTGTTTTCTTTATTTTTTCTATATCTGCCACCAACAAGGTTATTGAAGATTTTCCTGCTCTTTCCTTATCTTCCACCAACTGTAAGACTCCACCATCTGAAAAGTCCCATTCGTGGAGAATGTTCATTGGATTATAGTCCGATTTTCTATCGAACAGGTTTGTGTACCATTTTGTAGAAGTTTTAATGTCTGCCGTCATTATTCCTGCGAAAGCATTTTTAAAGTTCATACTTTGTTCATTTGAATTCAGCATTTTTTTTTGGTTTATAACTAATATATATACGCTATTTTAAAACATATATTTTGCACTTAATTTAACCAGAATTTAACATTAAATGTTAATTAGAACTTTTATGTATGCTTTTAATCAAACTTGTTTTTCTGTAACTATTTGAAAACAAACTTGTATTTAAAGGCCACATTGTTTCAAAAACTAAACCTTTATATATGATGGCACATTATCATTATTGGTTAAAATAATGATAATACAAGCTTGTAAGTATCAAATATTCAGGGAATTTTGATAAAACAAATGTCACTTAGTAGAGGTGCCGAAAGGTCTTTGCAATTATTTCCATAATTTCAATTGTAGGCGGTATCCATTCATAGGCTCTCCACTTTGAATTGTCTTTCTGCTGTTCCGCTAGCAAAATTTTAAGATTAAGATTTGCCAAGAAATACTTAAAAATTTCACCTTTCATTTATACCACTTCAATATTTGCATCGCTAATACATGGTATTTTCTTTGAATAATACCTACCGTTAAGTTTCCAGTATATTTTCCTCCTTATAAACCCCTTATAAACTCCTCGTAAACCCGAGGAATACCCACCTCTCGTGAGCCATCTTTAATAAAAGATATTGTTTCACAGCCTACACAGTACTGTTCATAAATTATAATAGTATCGGAGCCTAGATTTCTAATTTTCTTATGTTCTTTTCTTATGAAAGGATTTAAGTCTTTGGTAAATCTAACTTGCACAGATGTTTTCAACATCAAAGGAGTCAGCAGGAAAAACAGAAATAATTTCATGAAGAATATTTAGAATTTATCCATATGATGCAATACTACCATGATTTGCAAAAGCAAAACGGCTATATTTAAATTAATATTAAAATATCTTGTTATGTAATCAGTGTTTGATCTGATATACCATAAGCCCTTGAATAGATCAGAAAAGATCATATCTAAAGAAAAAAGTTTTGTGATGACCCAACATTATCATTAAAAGATGGTTTTTATAAAAACTAATCAAAAGAAATAGATAAATAACAAATGAACTCTTTGATTTTATGTACAATATAGCGTACGTTTGATTGTACATATACTTTTATTATGAAAGCAGTGACCATTTCCGCCTTACGGACAAATATGAAAGCATACTTTGATGAGGTAAGTGAGACTGAAGATATTCTGATTGTTCCACGGAACAACAATGAGGATGATGCCGTTGTGGTGATTTCTATTAAGGAGTATAATGCCCTTACAGAAACTTCCCACCTGATGTCAACAAAAGAAAATCGGAAACGATTAGAACATTCTATTGAAAATCTTAAAAAAGGTAACACTAAGTTGTGCTCTCTTAATGAGGGTAATAAGGTGAAAGCATGAATATAGTATTTACACCTGAGGCCTGGGAGGATTTTGAGTATTGGATGGATAACGATGAAGATTCAGAAAAGAAAATTAGAGACTTACTTAAAGAAATAAAAAGGACACCATTTCATGGTTTAGGAAAGCTTGAGGCCTTGAAGCATAATTTGAAAGGCTTTTGGTCCAGACGTATAATAGGTGAACACCGCCTAGTTTATCAAGTATCGGGAACTAAGGGCAAAGACCAACAATGCGCAATTATTCAATGCCGGTTCCACTACGATGATAAATAATTAGCAAGCCATGAAATTTAGGGGGTAAATGTTCTGTAAATTGAACATTTATGAATAGCAATTATCATTAAACCAAGTAATTGGTGGAATATTCTATATCGAAACGTCTTATCCACATAGGATTAAATAACTAGTTAATAATTGAAAAAATAGGGGTTGAACCGAAAGGAAATGACTTCTAGCTTGTTGAATAACAATTACCAAAAAACGGTCATTTGTTGAAATGATTGTAGACATAAAGTTCGTTTGACCAAATTTTCGAATTGAATAATCCAGCATGCAATAAACATTCTATAAGTAATTATAAATCAAGGATGCAAAACAAAACACCTGAAAAAATTAATTTACAGGTGTTTAATAATTACTTAAAGTTGTGATAAACCCTTCTACTCCTTATTCAATGCCAATAACGCTCTTGGAGCAGAATACCCATAACGAATAGGATATTTAATAATCTGCTTCATAGAAATCAACTTATAAACATAACCTGCAGTTTCCCGGTTAAGCTTCATTTTAAAATAATTGGCCTGATTTTGACGGTTAATTTGTTTTTTCATGTGGCCATCACCAACATTATAAGCCGCTGCAACCAAAGCCCAATCGCCAAAAATGCCATACAGTTCTTTAATATATTTACTGGCAGCGATGGTAGATTTGCGCAAATTATTGCGCTCATCAACACTAGAATTAACTTTTAATCCATAACTACGTGCAGTGCCGGGCATAAACTGCCAGTAACCAGCTGCGCCTTTTGGGGAAACCCCGCTTTGCAGACCAGATTCAACAAGAGGCATGTATTTAAAATCTTCGGGAATGCCATGAGCTTTCAGGATGGGCTCAATAACAGGAAACCATTCTGCAGCTTTTCGATGCAAACGATTGGTTTGAAGATGTGCATAGGAGAAAGTTTTCAGGACCTTCTTCAATTTAGCCTCTGCCCTTTTATCGCCTTTGGGCAGGGTTCGCTTTGCAAAATTCATTGGCACCTTAATACGCTTAGGTGCTTCTTTTTTAAGCACCGGAATTGGTGCAGGTATATCCTCTTTAACAGAGGCTATTAAGGGTGCTCTTTGATCAACTTTTACTACACTTTTTTCTGCTTGGGGCAGGTGGTAAGTAAACACAGTTGCCATCATCAATAAAATTAAAATTACTGAATAGGTTACTACGTGTTTCTTTATCATTTTCCTCCTTTTTTTGGTTAATAATATAAAACGCCTGCAAAGATACGATATATTTATCTAATTATCAAGCTATTACAAAACATGACCCCAAAATCAGGGTTTAAACCTACCTGAGCAGCGATTTTAAATTAATCTAAACCAATGAATTTATCGATTTAAGAATCCATGAATTTTTCCTAAATTTGCTGCCCGCATATTGATGTGGTTAACAGTGTATCATGATTAAAAATAACAACAGGAACAGTCGGGATGACAAGTCCAAACCGGGCAACAGAAGCACAACTGGCAGAAGCCGTAGCGCTGAGGATAGTACTTATAAGGGAAAGAGCAAGTTTGGAGAGAGAGATGATAAAGAAGCACCCAAAGGCTATGCAAGCAGAAATTCTGGCCCAAGAGACTTCAAACCCAGAGAAGGAAAAGATGGAGACTCTAAAGGTTATCAAGGTAAAAGTACGGGTTCCAGAGACTATAAACCAAGAGAAAGCAGAGACGGAGACTCAAGAGGTTATCAAGGTAAAAGTACAGGCCCAAGAGACTTTAAACCAAGAGAAAGCAGAGATGGAGATTCAAGAGGTTACCAGGGCAAAAGTTCTGCACCAAGAGATTTCAAACCCAGAGCTGCAGGTGATGCTAAAGATTTCAGACCTAGAACTCCTAGAGATGGCGATAGCGCAGCCCCAAAAACAAGAGGATATATAAAGAAAGATAACTTCGATGCAGGTGCTGAAAGGCCTTTCAGAAAGTTTGATGATAAAAAAAGTTCTAGCTCCAGAAGTACAGACAGCAGACCTTTTAGAAAAAGAGAAGATGAAGGCGAAAGACCGACTTTTAAGCCACGTGGCGATAAACCCGGAGTTCTACGTAGCAGAAAACCTGCCGAGCCTAAAGAAGATGATGGCCTGATTCGTTTAAACCGTTACATTGCCAATTCAGGAATTTGCTCCCGCCGTAAAGCGGATGAGTTAATTGCAGCTGGCGTAGTGAGCGTAAACAACCTTGTTGTTTCTGAACTTGGTCATAAAGTTGACCCCGCAAAAGACAGTATCCGTTATAATGGCGAATTGTTGAAACGCGAAAAAAGAGTATACGTGCTCTTAAACAAACCTAAAGATTACATCACCACAACTGATGATCCTCAGGAAAGACGCACAGTAATGCAATTGGTAGAAAAAGCAAGCAGAGAACGCATTTATCCTGTTGGCCGTTTAGATAGAAATACGACAGGTTTATTGCTAATGACTAACGATGGCGATCTTGCTGATAAACTTTCGCACCCGAAAAATGGTATTACCAAAATTTATCAGGTTGAATTAAACAATAGCTTAAGTCAGGGTGATTTAAATAAAATTCAATTCGGTTTAGAATTAGAAGATGGTTTAATTAAGCCAGACAGTATTTCTTATGTTGCCGGTGGCAGCAAGAAAGAAATTGGTATCCAGATACACAGTGGAAAAAACAGAATTGTACGCAGGATTTTTGAACACCTGGGTTATGAGGTTGTTAAACTTGATCGTGTAGTTTATGGTAATTTAACAAAAAAAGATCTTCCCCGTGGCAGATGGCGCTACCTTGAAGAGCATGAATTGATTCAAATCAAACACCTCATCAGATAATTTAAATTTATTGTATGAAGAAGTTCTTCTCCATGATACCCGTTTTGCTATGCTGCTTCAATGTTCAGGCGCAAAATACTAATTTAAACCTGCTCATTGGTACCTATACCAATTCGGGTAAGAGCGAGGGAATTTACACCTACAATTTCAACGTCATAAACGGAGAAACCGAACTTAAAAGTGTCACTAAAAATGTGGATAACCCCAGTTTCCTGGCTTTATCTCCAGACCTTAAATCGGTGTATAGCGTTAACGAATCTGGAAGCAAAAGTACTGTAAGTGCTTTTGCTTTTAATGCCAACGAGGGTTCGTTGCAATTGCTGAATAAACAAAACAGCCAGGGTGCCGATCCTTGTTATATTACAGCCGATAACAAGAATGTTATTGTAGCCAACTATTCTGGGGGCAGCATTGCTGTTTATGGCAGAAATGAAAATGGCTCGCTTACCGAAGCTAAACAAGTGATTCAGCATGCAGGTAAAAGCATTGATCCTAATAAAAGACAGGAAAGTGCGCATGTACACATGGTACAGTTTACGCCAGACAAGAAATACCTTATTTGTAACGACCTAGGCGAAGATTTGGTTTACATTTACAATTATAACCCTTTAGCCAAAACAGCCGTTCTTACCCTTAAAACCGTTTATAAAACACATGCAGGTACCGGACCAAGGCACTTAGCTTTCAGTCCTAATGGTAAATTCGCCTACCTCACGCATGAGTTTAACGGCAGCATAACCGCTTTCATTTATACTAAAGGTAATTTAAACCGTATTCAGGAAATTGGAACTACGGCTAAAGAGTTTAAAGGAAAGATTGATGCCGCAGACATTCACGTATCGCCTGATGGCAAGTTTTTGTACCAAAGCAACCGCGGTGATGCCAATACCATTTCCGTGTTTTCTATTTTCCCTACAGGCAAACTTGCATTCGTATCGAGGGTGAGTACATTGGGTAAAGGTCCGCGGAATTTTGCCATAGACCCTAGCGGCAAGTTTTTACTGGTTGGCAATCAATACAGCGATGAGGTTGTCATATTTGAAAGAAATAAATTTACAGGTGCATTAACCGATTCAGGAAAAAGAATTTCTGTTGGCGCACCTGTTTCACTTATCTTTGCTAAAGCAAACTAAAACATAGTTTAAGTAATGCTAAAAAGCGGCTATCATTTGCATGATAGCCGCTTTTTATTTGAGCCGTATTTAAGGCGGACCTCATTAGCACCTCATACGCACCTCGTTCGCAATGTCCGCAACGAGGTCCGAATGAGGTCCCTACCATGTCGGTATCAGCTCCGGGCTATCTATCAGTCAATACTTTCTGTTTCTCAATGATGCTAATATAGTAATCCACATAAATAGGCAGTATTTTCTTAAGGTCAAAGTCTTGTGCTCTTTTGAAAGCATTTTCTTTAAACTGCTGCAGCACCTCATCATCTTCAAGTATGGATATCGCCTTTAAAGCCATGTCCTCAACATCACCTACATCACTCATGTAGCCACAAAAGCCATCAATGTTGAGCTCTGGCAAACCTCCGGCATTAGATGTAATAGCGGGAACTTTACAAGCCATAGCTTCCAATGCTGCCAATCCAAAACTTTCAGATTCTGAAGGCATTAAAAACAAGTCAGAAACGGAAAGAATTTCTTCTACCGCTTCCTGTTTTCCTAAAAACCTTACATGGTCGGAAATACCGAGTTCTCTGCACATTTTTTCGTTTGAGGAACGCTCCGGTCCATCGCCTACCATCAACAACTTAGAGGGTACTTTTTTCAATATCTTTTGGAACATCAAAATCACATCCGGGGTTCTTTTTACTGGCCTAAAATTGGACGTATGAATCAGGATGCGCTCATTATTGGGTGCTATGGCCTTTTTGAAGTGATCTTTAGGCTTTAAACTGAACCTTTCAAAGTCTATAAAATTGGGTATGACTGTAATTTCTCCGGTAATGTCAAAATGGTTGAGGGTATCATCTTTTAAACTTTGGGACACTGTGGTAATACCATCAGATTTGTTGATAGAAAAAGTAACCACAGGCTTATAAGTAGGATCTTTACCTACCAACGTAATATCAGTACCGTGCAATGTGGTTACAAATGGAATTTGAATTCCATAAGTGGCCAGAATCTGTTTGGCCATAAAAGCTGCCGAAGCATGGGGTATAGCATAATGTACATGCAGGATGTCCAATTTCTCAAACCTCACTACATCAACCAGTTTGCTCGCTAAAGCAGATTCATAGGGGGCATAATCAAATAATGGGTAATCCCTTACGGAAACTTCGTGATAGAATAAGTTTGCCGAAAAGAAGTCTAGCCGTGCCGGTTGACTGTAAGTAATGAAGTGTACCTGGTGGCCTTCATCTGCCAGAGCTTTGCCTAGTTCGGTAGCTACCACGCCACTACCTCCAAAAGTTGGGTAACAAACTATACCTATTTTCATTTGGTTATTTTATAGTAATTTATTGTTGAAGAAGCGATCATAAGAATATTGATTGTTGTTTTAAGCGATAAGCTTATAACAACAAAGTACAACACTTAAATTGAGCTTTGTGTTAAACAATTGCAATTATTTAGTACAAACTATTTTTGCTTCATTTCTTCTTGTATCACCAGATACATCTCGTTAGGTCTTTGTGTGCCAATAAAATACTCCAGACCATCACGGTCGGTCAGCACAACGGCATCTTTACCAGAAGAATAAAAACGGATACTACCCTTTCTGTGAAGGTTATAAACCGGGTTATTGAGCATAAAATTACTGTACTTGTCTTTGCGTACTTTAACTATACTGTTCAAATCTATTTTCACTTTCTTGGCTGTCCATAGCCCATCAATGGTAATACTTTTATTATAAATACAAGTTTTATACTGAATCATAAACATCAGGATGATGGAAATCCCGATCACACCAAAACCAACAATCAGGTAAAGATCCTGAGTATTGTCGCGGTCGCGCTCGTAAACATAAGCCGCAAAGCAAAAAGCAGCAATAACCATCCGGAAAACTATTCTGATGTAATCCCTGCCGATGTATTGTTTTTCCAGAAAAGCATAATTGTGTACCATTTATCTATTTTGCTATTGTTGCAGATTTTAGTTCGAATATAGTTACTTTTTTGGTAGCAGAACTCACTTTATATCTATTGTCGGCCCGCATACCTACAATCCAAACCATTTCACCATTTCCATTCACCAGAATTGGAATTTGATCTTTTAGCGGAAGCGGCACTTTTTCGTCAATATAAAAGTCGCTCAACTTCTTAAAAACCGACATGCCCAAGGGCATAAAACGATCTCCCTCCTGCCAGGTCCTTAAAATTAAAGGATAAATCAATTTCCCCGAATCAATGAATGCCTTATGCGCCACTTTTTCGAAACCAAGGTTTGTTGTATGACTAATAGTAAGTTGCTGCTGGCCAAAATCTTTAAACAAATCCTGGGGATGAATAGTTTCATTGGCCATAGTATCTTTTGCTGTGATAGGAGAAACCAGCAATTGATTGCGATCTATAGTGGCCCGGTGTGTGCTGCTGTAAAAAGAAATACCACTTTGTTTTTGAAGCGATGCTAGAATATCCCTGATCACCGGATATTGGAATTGATAAGGCTTCAACAATTCATACAACAATAACTGTGCAGGTACAAGGGCTTTAATTTCCGCTAAGGAAAACTGCGTTAAATTTCCAAATGTTTTACAAATCTGCAAACGCAATTGACTCACTACCTGATCCAGTACGATTTCTGTCTCGCTAAACCTTTGAATATTTTGTTCAAATGTACGCTCTAAATTGGGGTTTATGGCTTTAAGTTGGGGAATAACTTGCAAACGGATCTTATTCCGCGCATATTTATCTGCCAAATTCGAGCTGTCTTCAACAAAATCAAGTTGCTCACTCTCCACCGCTTCGTCAATTTCACTACGTGTTAAACTCAGCAATGGCCTGATTAGAAAATTAACTTTTGGCCTGATGCCATGCAAACCCGCAATTCCAGTACCGCGGGTTAAGTTGAGCAAAACAGTTTCTATGGCATCACTTTGGTGATGGGCTACGGCAATAAAATCATAATGTTCCTGCTGGCTTACCTCCTCAAACCAGTCGTAACGCAAAGTTCTGGCTGCCATTTGTGTGGAAACTTTTTGAGCAGCTGCATAGCTTTTTGTGTCGAAATGTTTGACATAAAATGGCATATTCATAGTTGCCGCCAGCATTTTTACAAACATTTCGTCCCTATGGGATTCCTCGCCCCGTAAGTTAAAATTGCAATGTGCAATGCCACAGCTGTAACCAGCAAGCTTAAATAAATGTACCAAAAGTACAGAATCCCGGCCCCCACTTACAGTCAACAAGACCCTGTTATCAGCATTCAGAAGGGTATTTTCAGCAATATAATCCTGAAATTTTTTTAAAGGAAACATCTTTCAAAAATATTTAATTTAAAATGGTATCCAAAGAACTAACTTTGCAATGTGCAAAAATTACACCTTTTATTTTTATTAATCTTGCTTTCCTCTGCTTCCTTGCTTGCCCAAGAAAGAACAAAAATTTATGTTGACCGCTTTGAAAGGGGAACAGTAGAGAATAAAACCAAGATTTCTTATTTGAGGAAACCTGTATTCAGACAAGATAACGCTATCCTTACTTGTGATAGTGCTGTATTTTATGAAGCAAGGAATGTATTTGAAGCTTATAACAATGTGCATATCAACCAGGCTGACACCCTTAATATATATTCGGATCGCTTAACGTATGATGGAAATACAAAAACGGCACACCTAACCAGCAATGTTAGGATGGTGGACCGCGAATCTGTCTTAACCACCAATGTTTTGGATTATCAAATGACACCCAAAATTGGCACTTACGTAAATGGCGGTAAAATTGTAAATAAAGATGTTACCCTAACCAGTAAAAATGGCTATTATTTTGCAAGTACCCGCGATGCTTATTTCAGGTATAATGTAGTGGTAGTTACGCCTCAAACAACGATAAAATCTGATACGCTGCGTTATAATACACTCACTAACTGGACTTATTTTTATGGCCCTACTAATATTAAAGGTAAAGAAGATAATCTTTATACTGAAAACGGTGCTTATAATACTAAAACTGAATATGCTTATTTTGGAAAGAAAAATCTCTATACTTCTGGCAGTAAAAGTTTAAGGGGCGATAGCTTGTATTATGACGGTATTGCTGGTTATGGCAAGGCGGTACGTAACATTGTTTTTCTGGACACTATTGATAAAACATCCATGTATGGGCAGTTAGGCTATTATTATAAGGCCGACCAGCGTACCGTAGTAACCAAAAATGCTTATGTTGGCCTGGGCACCAATGATTCTTTAATGGTCAAAAACGTTAAACAACCTGACAGTTTATGGTTGGGTGCTGATACGCTGGAAACACAAATGGTGCTCCGTCAAACGTTAAAACTGTTGCCTTTGCCAGTGATCAAGAAAGACAATGAACTTGGTGAAGAAGAACCTGAAGAAGGTGCTGCTCCTGGAAACACTGCCGATACTGCCCCAAAAACAGAAAAGGTTAGTCCGAAACAGGCTGTATTCAAAAATAAGGAAGTGCCTAAGAATGATAAAAAAAAGTCCGTTCCTGTTAGTCCGCCATTAAAAAAAGCTGCAGATACTGTCCTTAAAAATACGATTGCTAAAGACAGCATTGTGGTGAAGCGTGACAGCATACCCCTTAAGCCGCTAGTGCTAAAAACAGATAGCAGCAAAAAAGCTATTGCAGTTAAAGATACTGCTACGCTTAAAAAAACAACGTTAAAGAAACCTTTAGCTAAAGACACTTTAAAGATTAACCCATTAGATACTGTTAAAGCAAGGACCATCAAGGCTTATCATAATGTGAAAGTCTTTAAATCAAATTTACAGGCTAAAGCGGATTCCTTGTTTTATAGCAGTGCTGACTCTACCCTGCGCTGGTACAACAATCCTATTTTATGGGCAGATAATTCTCAACAAACTGGTGACACCATTTATTTGCAATTAAGGAATAAAAAACTGAATTCTGTACAAGTCATACAGAATGCCTTTACGGTAAATGTGTATAAGGATTCTACAAAGTTCAACCAAATTAAAGGAAAGCTTATGACAGGCTTTTTTCAAGATGGCAAGCTAAGCAGGATGTTTGTTGATGGAAACGCTGAAAGTGTTTATTTCAGTAAAACGGATAAGGGCGACTATAATAAGATGAACAGGACAATCAGTAGCAGGATAAAAATCCTTTTTAAGGATAGCGAAATCAATGAAATTGTGCCAATAAGGGATGTGGAAGGCACTGCAACTCCGGCTAGTGAAGTGAAAGAAGAAGTTTTGCTGACGGGCTTTATCTGGAAACCAGAAAACAGGCCCACTTCGAAAGCAGACATCACCAATCAAAAAAAACAGACAAAAACAAAAGCTAAAGCCAAGCCGAAAACAACACCAGCTCCGAAAAAGGTTGCTAACCAGGGTGCCATTGTTCCATTGAAAGCCGACGGAACAAAAATAATCAATACCGCATTAAAAATTCAGGATAGCACCAAAAAATTACTAGACACCGTAATGAAAACGATTAAACCTGTAGAGACTTTAAAAAAGCAATAAGCTTATTCATGGCCTGTGCCCGGTGACTGATTTCATTTTTCTCTTGCATGCTCATTTCTGCAAAGGTAATGGCATACCCGTCAGGTTGAAAAATGGGGTCGTAACCAAATCCTTTTACGCCAGCACTTTCTTCTCGCAAGGTTCCATTAATAACGCCTTCAAATAAATAATTCTCGTTGTTTTGCACCAAAGAAACAACTGTTCTGAAACAAGCTTTTCTATTGGCTTGCCCTTCCATATTCTTTAAAACCAGTTGTAGATTTGCCATATCACCACCTGTACCTGCATACCTGGCAGAGTAAATACCAGGCTGATTGTTGAGAGCTTCCACTTCCAGTCCACTGTCATCAGCAAAGCAATCCATTTGGTAATTAAGGTGCACATAACTGGTTTTCAGTGCTGCATTTTCTGCAAAAGTATGTCCGGTTTCCGGGATGTCTGTGATACAACCAATGTCTCCCAGGTTCAATATTTTATATTGTCCCTCTAAAAGCTGTCTAACTTCGACTGTTTTATGCTGGTTATTTGTTGCGAAAACAAGTTCTCTCATGATAGGGTTAATTGTTGCAGGCTTTTCCACAACGCTTTTTTTATGTTGATGTCTAATTCCAAAGCATCCAATGTTGCCGAAAATATGGCCTTTACTCCATTTTGTTGCCCTAACACCTCTGTTTGCTGTGCTGGCAGGCCTAGGGTTTCTGGTGGCACACCAAAAGAAAGCAACAGTTGAGGCTTAAAAAAAGCAGCCAAATCAGCAAAGCTTTGATCAGGGTAATTGGCGTAATTGAGCACCGCACATTCTTTATTTGTTAATTTTATGGCTGCAACAATTTTCCACAGCAGTGCAGTGCCAGGCACTGTACTCAAAGTGAAGTTTACATCGCTTACCAGGATCAAAACATTTCTTGAGTTCTCCCCTTCAAAATTAAAGCTTACTGGCAAGACCTCAACTATTGGGGCTAGAGGTGCCGCTACCTGATTAGGAATCAGGTAAATATCTTCCGTGAAGAATAGCCTTAAGGCTTCAGTATTGCTGGTAAGTTGTTCTGCCATTAAAATCAGTTTATTGGGGCATCATTTTTCTGTTAAAATTAGTTAAATATCTTATTAAAGCGCCTTTATTTGTTACTTTTATAGCTTAAAAATACGACAGCAGAATGGGTGTCTACTTAAAGCCACTGCGTTAAACTTTTATTCAAGGCTCTATTTACCTGTGTATAAAGACGTATTGTTAATATATGATTAGATTTGCAAGATTAAAAAATTGAACAAAATACAATGAAGAAAATTTTATGGATGGCAGGCGGATTACTCTGTTTGTTTTTGAATGTACAGGCACAGAAAAAAAACATAGATAAAGTTGTAGCTGTATTGGGCAACAATGTTATCCTGTTATCTGAACTAAACCAGCAGTACGCTCAATATTTGAATTCAGGAAACACGAACAACGAAAGTGTAAAATGCTATATTTTACAACAAATCCTGGTTCAGAAACTCTTGAAGCAACAGGCAGAAATTGACTCCGTTATGGTGGATGAACCACAGGTAGATGATGAGGTGGATAGGAGAATGCGTTCCAGCATACAGCGTGCTGGTGGTCAGGATCGGTTGGAGCAGTTTCTAAACAAATCGGTTCTGCAATACAAAGACGAAATAAGACCAGACATAAAAGATGCCTTAATTGCAAATAAAATGCAAGGTAAAATAACTGAAAACGTGAGTGTTACCCCGCTTGAAGTTAAAAAATATTTTAATAGTTACAAAAAAGACAGTCTGCCAGATATTACCACAGAATTTGAAATAGGTGAAATTGTTTTGCACCCTGAATTAACGAAAGCAGAGAAACAGAAATATTTTGATAAGCTTGATGCAATTCGGTTAAGGGTTAAAAGTGGTGAAGACTTCGGGTTTTTAGCCAAAACCTATTCTGAAGATCCGGGTTCTTCGCCAGATGGCGGTGATTTAGGTTTCTTCGACCGTACCATGATGGCGAAAGAATTTACAGCCTGGGCTTTTAAATTGAAAGCAGGCGAGATTTCGCCAGTTTTTGAAACTGATTTCGGTTATCACGTTTTACAAGTAATTGAACGCCGTGGAGAACAGGTGCATGCCAGACATATTTTGGTGCGTCCGGTTACTACGCCACAGAGTTTATCGCGCGTTAAACTTCATGCTGATAGTATTTCCAAAAATATTCTGGACAAAAAAATTCCCTTCTCTGCTGCTGCATCGAAATATTCAGATAATAAAGAAACGAAATACAATGGTGGAATGATGTTATATGCTGATAACGTAACAGCAAGAACAACATTTATACCTGCAGATAAAGTTGACCCTAAAATATTTTTAGTGTTAGACACCATGAAAGTGGGTGACGTTTCTAAACCTGTATTTATAACTGAGGCAGATGGTAAAGAGGTTTACAAAATTCTGTTATTGAAATCAAAGATACCACCTCATAAAGGTAACCTTGATCAGGATTATGCTAAGTTTAAAGAAAAGGCCCAGGAGCAAAAAATGGATAGCGTACTAAGCGAGTGGTTTCAAAAACGCAGAGAAAGTACCTATATCAAAATTGATCCTGAATATGTTACTTGCAGTGAACTGAAAATCTGGCTGAAGCCTGAAGCAAAATAAGTTTCGAAAAAAAAACAACAAGAACAGCTTGCCCCGGCAGGCTGTTCTTGTTTAAAAATTAATCTAATTGTTGCATGATGTTAGGGAAATCGGTAACCACACCATCAACACCTAAATTAAGCAAGTATTTTAAGTCTTTTACAGAATTAATTGTCCATGGGATTATTTTTACACCAGCTTCATGACAGCGGTCTACCAGGCCTTTTCCTACCAGCACATAATAAGGACTGTAATAGGTAGGTTTAAAACCCAGCTGCGCTATGCTTTCTTCAAAATCCTGCTTCTCATCTACCACCAGTGAAGTTTTAATGGAAGGATAGGCTTTATGAAGGTATTGTAAGGTGCGCACATCTAACGATTGGATGATAACCCTTTTAGTCAGTTTTTTCTCCTTGATGATCTCCATCATCAATTCAATGATTACAGCAGCTTCCGGTTGAAATTCCACATCACCTTTACGGATGAAAGCGGTTTCAATATTATATGTGGGCTTACGCATTTTGTTACGTTTCACATAAGCTTCCACAGCGTCGATTGTCTCACTCAACAATGGCTTATAAGCTTTCATTTTCATTTGTCCGGGAAAACGACCATGAATTTTAGTGCCTACATCAAACTTTTTGATTTCCGCATAGTCCATTTTAAAGAGGTTATATTTTTTCTGATCTTTAAAAGTAATGGCTTTTCCATTGGGCTGTATACTGATTTCGTGGTTAAAATAGGGCTCATGAGAAAGCACCACTTGTTGATCTTTAGAAACAACAACATCCATATCGAGGACATTAACCCCTAGGTCTAATGCTTTTAATAGACCTGGAATAGTATTTTCGGGCATGATGCCCCGTGCACCCTGGTGACCAAGCAGCATGAAATTTTTCTGTGCCTGCATTTGCAGCGACAAGAATAATAATGTAAAGAGTAGAATATGCTTCATTGGATTGATTTTTTAAAACTAACGCTATTAAAGGAACTAACTTATGCAAAAGGCTTCTTAATTTGAGTTAAGAAGCCTTTTGTGTGTTTAAACGGAAATATTCCGGTAGTATTAACTTAAAGTTTTCTAACGATCTGCTGGAGTGAATACCTGCATGGCAATATTCCAGCTATAATCTGCCTGGCGTTCATAGATAAATACATAATTAAAACTTTCGCGCAATTCTGCTTTATAATCTATCGTTGCAACACCATAGGTATAGGCTAAATCACCCCCTAAAGCTTTCTCCACATTAGTTGTTTTTATGTTCATTTTACTCACCATGCTATTGTAAAAGGCAAGTATATTATCTTTCCCAATGATGGGCTCGCGACCAGGAAAAATTAAATAGGCATCTGCATTAACAAATCCAGAAAAAGCTGCAGCACCATAAGATTTTATAGTAGCATTTAATGTCTTTTCTGTCGTAAGGATGATGTCTTTACCAGCGGCAATTTGCTTTTCAGTATTGAATTTTGGCTTATAAAAGCTGGTTGGCTCCTTAAAATTTGTGCTCACCGTATTCAAAGGCTTGTTATGTGTGGCACCAATATCTAAGGTTAATACCCATTTTCCATTAACCATTTTCCATATAGACAGGTATTGCCCGTATTCTTTTTCGGAGCCATTCAATACAAATGGACCTGTGGTAAAGCCCCAGTCGCCGCTTCTGGAAACCTTTGCATAAACCGGTGTCCAGCTGAGGTTTTTATGGTCTTCCTGACTGGCATAATAACTCTTAACATTTACTGGATTTGGCCTGAATACTATTGCATCAGGAGCGGCATGAGCCAGAAATGCTGATTTTTCACTACTTTTTGCGGCACTTGCCGCAAATTCTTTCTCTGCACTCACCAATGATTTAGTGGTTCCTTCTGGCTTTTGCGCATAGGCACCAAAAGTAAGTGATGCCACAAATAAAGTGTAAATAAACTTGTTAATCTTCATGATAAATATAGTGTTTTGCTAAGTTAAGGTTTATATTTTACTCCAGTTAGTACCTTCTTTACTATCTTTAAGCTTTATTCCCATTTGTTGCAGCCCTACCCTAATCCGGTCTGATGTTGCATAGTCTTTGTTTTCTTTTGCCAACATACGGATATCGATCACCATATCTAATACAGCATTCAATTCCTCATTGCTGCTGTCTTCATCCATTAATCCGAAAACATCAAATACAAAGTCCTGCATTAATTGCTTTAGCTTAACTAATTCAGATAAAGAAATTTTCGCTTTTCCATCATAAACGCTATTAATGACGCGGGCGGCTTCAAAAAGTTCAGCGATAACCACCGGACTATTGAAATCGTCGTTCATGGCCTTTACACAATTTAACCTGATCGTTTCTATATCAAAATCGCTTTCCACTGCGGGCACCAGCTTTTCCAATAAAGCTATAGCATTCATTAAACGTTTAAAGCCTTTATCTGAAGCATCAAGCGCTTCGTTAGAGAAATCCAATGTACTGCGATAATGTGCTTGCAGCATAAAAAACTTAACGGTCATTGGACTATAGCCTTTTGTTAACAAGGGATGATCTCCTGAAAACAACTGCCGTGGTAAGAAACCATTTCCGGCACTTTTAGACATCCGGACTCCATTGACGGTTAACATATTGGTATGCATCCAGTAACGTGCTGGCTGTACATGGCTGCAGGCTTCAGATTGTGCAATTTCATTGGTATGGTGCGTTGCCGCAAGATCCATTCCTCCGCCATGGATGTCAAATTCCTTTCCAAGATACTTAGCGCTCATCGCTGAACATTCAATGTGCCAACCCGGAAAACCTACGCCCCAGGGCGATGCCCATTTCATCAGGGTTTCTGGTTTAGCTTTTATCCATAAAGCAAAATCCAGGCGACTACGTTTTTCATCCTGACCACCTAGTTCACGGGTATTGGCCAGCATATCTTCCAGGTTACGATTTGTTAATATGGTGTAGTTATAATTCTTGTTGTATTTCTCTACATCGAAATAAATAGTGCCATCAACTTCATAAGCATAACCATTTTGAATGATCTCTTTAACCATTTCAATTTGCTCTATGATATGCCCTGTTGCCGTTGGCTCTATACTAGGGGGCAGCGTATTAAATTGCTGCAATACCTCATGGAAACCTAAAGTATACTTCTGTACAATTTCCATCGGCTCCAACTGTTCTAATTTTGCTCTTTTAGCAAATTTATCGTCGCCTTCGTCGCGGTCACCTTCCAAATGCCCGGCATCAGTTATATTACGGACATAACGCACTTTAAAACCGCTATATTTAAGGTATCGGAATATTAAATCGAAAGAAATGAAAGTGCGGCAATTACCTAAGTGTACATCACTATAGACAGTTGGTCCGCATACATACATTCCAACATTTGGCGCATTAAGGGGTTCAAATATTTCTTTTTTACGGGTAAGCGTATTGTATAAATGTAAAGCGGTTTTCATTTAAATATTTTTTTTTATAACGGTGTTGGATTTAATTTTAAATCACTCCTAACAGGGAAATGATCTGAAAGCTTGGCCTCAATAATATGCTGGTTAATAATTTCAAACTCTTTTGTAGTTGCAATATAATCAATTTGAAAATTAGGAAACTTACCATTATAAGTACGCCCGAGGCCACTTCCCATTTTGATAAATGAATTATTCATGGCGTTAGTAAGTTGAGTAACGGCATAAGATGCTGGCGTATCATTAAAATCACCTGCTATTAAAAATGGGATCTCACAGGTCTTCATGTGAGCCTTCATAAGATCCACTTGTCCACTTCTCTTGAGAAATGCACTATTTAGCATGCTTAAAATCCTTTTTGAAGGTAACAATTCAGGATCCATTTTCTTGGTGATTTTATCTAAATACCGATAATCTTGTTTGTTAAAAGAAATAGATTGTAAATGCACATTGTATATTCGGACTTGTTTTTTATTTACTTCAATATCAACATAAATACTTTCGTTACCTCCCTTATTTACATCAAAAACAATATTTCCTTTATTTTTAATGGGATATTTCGAGAATATGGCCAGGCCTGTTGCCTCATAATCATTCTTGGAGGAAGGTCGGAAATAGTAATTTGACGTTTTTAATATTCTTTTCAAACTATCAGTTAAATTATAACTACCTTTTTTTCGGGTATAATATTCCTGCAAACAAATGATATCTGGGTTTTCGGTTTCAATGAGCTTAAGCATTTCAGATTTTACATCACCTAAATTCTTATCATCATATGGCCGGAAACTGTGTACATTATAAGTCATCATCCTGATCAGTGATGGATCAGCCTTGGGTCCCATTCCTTGTTCACCAGAAAAACTGAAAGTAGCGGTAAACGCACGCCAGCCCAGTGCAATGAGCAATAAGGTAAACATGGCAAAGCGCCATCTTCTCCTGATACACCACCAGACAATCATAAAAACATTCAACACCAACAAAAAAGGGTATGCAAGACCAAAAAAAGGAATTAACCTATTTTCGCGAGGATCCACATTTCCAGCAATAAAGCCTAACAGAAGGGAAATGGCCATCAACAAAGCGATGATACGCACTACTTTATCCACAAATGTAGGTTGGGCTCTTTTCATTAATATTTACTTGCCTTAAATAAAGTTTCTTTCTCCTCTTTGCTCAATTTGTCGTATCCAGTTTTCGATATCTTATCCAATATGGCATCTATTTCAGTCTGGGCTACAGTTTCGGCCTTAGAATTTGAGCTACGCTTATAATTTTCATTTTTATTAACTTTAAGTTTTGTCACCTTAGCCTTTCTTTTGAATAGATTACTCCAGTCATAACCCTTGCCTAAAGCTTTAATATAACTAAAGCCTAAGATAGCCCCTCCTAAATGCGCAAAACTACCACCTGAATTTACAGAAGCTACACCAATGATATCTAAAACAATATAAGCAATAGCAAGGTATTTTAATTTAACATCGCCGAGGAACATCAGTCGGATGGAATAATCAGGAACTAACGTTGCTGTTGCTACCACAATAGCCATCACCGCTCCTGAGGATCCAATGACAGAGGCTTCAGCAATACTTTTGGCAAACACTGGAAATATATGAAAAGCAAGACTAAAAAATATTGCCCCGGCGAAACCGCCTGCTAAATAGACAAAATGAAACTGACGGGGTTTCAGGAAATCCAGAAATATTTTTCCCATCCAATAAAGCCACAGCATGTTAAATAGCAGGTGGAAAATGCCGCTATGAAAAAACTGATAGGTTAATATGGTATAAAACCGGGAAGGTAGTTTATCTAATGAAACCGGGAAGGCAACGTATTCCTGAATAATGGATTTTATACCATCTGCAGAATTACCCGATAGGAATACCACAACTGTTATTAATGCGGTTAACACAAAAATTAAAGTGTTGATACCGATATATAAAAATACTGGACTACCAGACTGTAATACCTTAAATTTCAATTCCTCAAACAGTGTCTTATTCATAATAATCGTAATAAGTATTTTTATCTTTCCAGAGTTTAACAAGAATGAAGCCTAAAAGTGCGCCGCCAAGGTGTGCATAGTGGGCAACAGAATCTCCCTGAAAACTAGCGACACCCAGGAAAAGTTCCACAACTATATAAACGGGAATAATATACTTTGCTTTTAATGGAACAGGGATGAACATGATGTACAATTCAGTGTTTGGATAAAGCATACCGAAAGCAACCAGCAGACCAAAAATAGCACCTGAAGCACCAACCATTGGCGCAAAATAGATGCCATGAAGAATGCTTGCCTGGGTTTCATTGAATTGCGACGGGTTAAACATGCCCTCAGCCAGTGATTTTAAAGGGATGGCCCCCACGTTAATCGAACTACCTGTAATTTGATAAACTTCAAAAGCTTGCACAGCCCATTGTAAAGCCAGGGCTCCCAAACCGGTGATCAGGTAAAAATTAATAAACCGCTTTGCGCCCCATCGGGTTTCAAGGATACCCCCAAACATGTATAACGCAAACATGTTAAACAAGATATGGGTAAAACCTCCATGCATGAACATGTAGGTAATGGGCTGCCATATTTTGAAGTTTGGTGCATCAAAATAATACGCACCCAAATAGGTCGCCAATTCAATTCCCTTGCTTTGTGCCACATAAGTGGCAGCAAAAAACAAGACATTGATGATGAGTAAGTTTTTAACTATAGGTGGAATATTTATATGATTCATTGTTTATCTGTCAAATTTCTTATCAAGTTCTGTTAAAGTAATGGTTTGTATAACGGGCTTGCCACTAATGCTAAAGTTAGGTGTTTTACAAGCAAATAATTGCTCAATAAGTGTATTCATCTCCTCCTGTCCTAAACTTACGCCACTCCTTATTGCGCTGTTTCTTGCCATACTACGGGCAAGAGCATCTCTTTTATCCAGCTTTAACTCTTGCTGTGAGTTTTTGAAGCCTTCAATGAGGTGTTCAAAAAGCTGTGTTTCATTGATATTACTACTACCCAAATCAACCGGAATACCTTCAATCACGAGGGTGTTACGGCCAAACTCACGTACCTCAAAGCCGAGGCTTTTAATATCTTCCAACAAGCTTTTAGCAAGTTCAAAATCATTAGGACTTAAGGTTACTGTTTGTGGAAATAAACTTTGCTGAGAGGCTCCTTTCCGATCTTCCAGGTGTACAATAAAACGTTCATAAAGTATCCTTTCGTGGGCAGCCTGCTGGTCAATAACCATTAATCCTGACTTAATTTGTGAGACTATATAACGGTTATGGACCTGCATTAATTGTTTTTGCAGTGGCCTGAAATTATCATCAGCATCATCTCCAGGTATTGCCATTGTTGCTTGCGTTGCAGGGTGGTGATTGGCAATCTCATAAAGGGATCCCCAGTTTTTAGTGCTCCCACTCCTGGATTCAAAACCACCTCCATAAGATGGTGTCCTTTCCAAACCTTTCTCCCCTGCAAAAGGATTAAATTCTGGATTAAAACTTATAGTTGGCGGAACAATATCTTCGGGGGCTTTAGGCGTAATCATATTGCTAAATCCTGTCTCCACGTCGAAATCTATTGTTGGAGTAATGTTAAATTTGCCTAAAGAGCGTTTTATCGCAGAATGGATAATAGCGTATATTGATTTTTCCTCTAAATATTTAATTTCGGTTTTCGTAGGATGCACATTGACATCGATCTTTGCAGGGTCAATGTCAATAAACAAAACATATAAAGGGAAGTTTTCATCAGACAACAATTCCTGGTAGGCTTTATTTACTGCATGGTTAAGGTAGGCATCCTTGATGTACCGGTTGTTGACAAAAAAGAATTGTTCACCCCTGGTTTTTTTCGCAAATTCAGGTTTACCAATATAACCCTTAATGTTGATGATGGAGGTTTCTTCCTCCACTGGAATTAACCGCTCATTGTAATTATTACCAAACAAGTGTATGATCCGTTGTTTCAGCGATGCTGAAGGTAGGCGGTATATTTCTATTCCATCATGGTGCAGCGTAAAAGCAATACCAGGGTTGGCCATTGCTATCCTTTGAAATTCATCAATGATATGGCGCATTTCGGCAGGATTGCTCCTCAAAAAATTTCTCCGGGCGGGGGTATTGAAAAACAGATTCTTAACGGAAATACTGGTTCCCGGAGCCGTGGCAACGGGTTCCTGCTTTACGAATGTTGACCCCTCTATTTCAATCAGGGTCCCAATTTCATCTTCATGTCTGCGGCTTTTCATTTCTACCTGCGCAATGGCTGCAATAGATGCCATAGCCTCGCCACGGAAACCCATGGTACGGATGGCAAAAAGATCTTCGGCCTTCCTGACTTTTGAAGTTGCATGTCTTTCAAAACACATGCGTGCATCGGTTACACTCATGCCACAGCCATTATCAATGACTTGCAGCAGCGCTTTCCCTGCATCTTTTAATATCAATTGTATCTTATTCGCTCCTGCGTCTATCGCGTTCTCTAATAGTTCTTTTACTGCCGAGGAAGGACGTTGAACGACCTCTCCTGCTGCAATTTGATTTGCAACACTTTCGGGTAAAAGTTGTATAATATCTGACATTTATTATCTTCGGTAAAGGTTGCTAATTTAGCTAAAATAAGCCTTAACCACATGGCTTTTCTTTAATTTGACTGTAAATTGAGAGGTGAATACATCATTTTTTATACCTTTAACAGGAGTAATATTTATACTTTAACTATATCATCATTTTTATAACTTAAAATATATGAACAAATATTTAGTCGGCCTTACTTTCTGTATTTTCTTACTGAGTAGTTGCCTTAGTAAAAAGGCAGACTTAATTATTTATAATGCCCGGTTATATACTGTTAATGAAAAATTCGACATCGTACAGGCCATGGCCATTAAGGAGGGTAAAATTATTGCCTTAGGTACTGACCAACAAATTAGAAAAGAATTTACTGCCACACAAGAAGTTGACGCACAGGGAAAAGCAGTTTATCCTGGTTTTATTGATGCACATGCCCATTTTTATGGCTATGGTGAAAGTTTACAAACAGCCGATTTAAATGGAACAAACAGTTGGGAGGAAGTTTGCCAAAGGCTGAGGGAGTTTGCAAAAACGCATCCAAATGGATGGCTGATTGGTAGAGGTTGGGATCAAAATGACTGGAGTAAAAAGGAATTCCCTGATAAATCTGAACTCGATAAACTATTCCCAAACCGTCCGGTAATCCTAACGCGCATCGATGGTCATGCCGCCATTGCGAATCAACAAGCATTAACAGCTGCTGGAATTAAAGATAGTTATACGCTAACCGGTGGTGAAATTGTTGCTAAGAATGGCAAACCTACTGGGTTATTGATTGATAACGCAGTTGATTTAGTAAATAGAAAAATCCCTGCAGCCACTACTGCACAAACCGAAAAAATATTACTGGACGCACAAGAGAAATGTTTTGCTGTAGGCTTGACTACCATAGATGATTGTGGTGTTGATGCAGACCTTGTAGGCCTAATTGAAAAGCTTCAGGATTCAAAAGCCTTAAAGATGAGGCTATATTTAATGCTGGCAGATAAAGAAGCTAATTACGACTACCTCTTCAAACGGGGTGCGGTTAAAACTGAACGTCTAAATGTCCGTTCTTTTAAAGTTTTTGCAGATGGCGCTTTAGGATCAAGGGGCGCATGCTTATTACGGCCTTACCACGACATGCCCAATAAAAGTGGCTTTCTTTTGAGCAGTCCACAGCATTTTGAAGCCGTAGCAATACAAATAGCAAAACATGATTTCCAAATGTGTACACATGCCATTGGTGATTCTGCTAACCGCAGCATACTTAAAATTTATAACAAAGTTTTAGGTGGTAAAAACGACAAACGCTGGCGCATAGAACATGCACAAGTAGTGGCACCCGAAGATTTTGATCTCTTTGGAAAAGCTAATATCATACCTTCGGTTCAGCCAACTCATGCTACTTCAGATATGTATTGGGCAGGTGATCGTCTCGGTAAAGACCGTGCAAAAGGGGCTTATGCCAACCAGCAATTGCTGCAACAAAATGGCTGGCTGCCACTGGGAACAGACTTCCCTGTTGAAGACATTAACCCTATCTTTACTTTTTATGCCGCGACAGTTAGAAAAGATGCAAAAAATTATCCTGTAGCTGGCTATCAAATGGATAATGCCTTAAGTAAAGAACAAGCTTTAAAAGGGATGACCATCTGGGCTGCAAAAGCGAACTTTGAAGAAAAAGAAAAAGGAAGTCTAGAAAAAGGTAAATTTGCAGACTTCATTATCCTTGATCAGGATATGATGACAGTTTCAGCCTCTTCAATTTTAAACACACAAATATTAAAAACCTATATTAATGGAGAAAAAGTATATGAGAAAAAATAACTTGTCTAGGATTCTTACAATCAGCTTTATTTCACTTTTTGCATTTAGCGCTTGTGCACAGGATCATAGAAAAAACGTTAACAGGCTTGCCGATATAAATACGGCTATAAACAATACCGTATTATTGAATAACCAGAAAAAACTGGTCCCAATTCTTAACTTAGATAGTAACCAAATTGCGTCCGTAAGCCTTGGCTATTTAAATCAGTTAACGGTAGATACCCTATTAAACAAATACGCGAAAATAACTTCTTTTTCTGCAGCTAACTATCCTAATGCCAAAAGCCTAATCGACCTGGAAGATGACCTCAAATATTTTAATACAGTTATCATCTCTATTTCAGATCACGACACCTCCAATGAACGGTACCTAGATTTCATCCATTCATTAGCCAGATACAAGCGGATCATTGTTTCATTTTACGGAAAAGGCAACAGGTTGTCATCCTTTGATGACATCACAGCACCCATTATTTGGTCTTCTGACAATAATATTGAAGCGGCGTTAATTGTGCCACAAATAATTTTTGGTGGCATAGCCGCTTCCCATACTTTAAAGAAGGGTTATTCTCCAAAATTCACTATTGGCTCAGGATTTACAACTGCTGTTACCCGTCTAAAATACACCGTGCCTGAAGATGCTGGGGTTAATAGCGATGACTTAAAAGAAATAGACAAAATTGCGGCAGAAGCTATTTTGGCTAGAGCAGCACCTGGTATGGTCGTTTTGGTGGCTAAAGATGGTAAGGTAATTTTTAATAAGGCTTATGGCAACCATACTTACGACAATGACGCTTTACCAGAAAAAACAACAGACATTTTTGACTTGGCTTCGGTTACTAAAGTTAGCGCAACAACCCCATCGGTGATGCGTTTATTTGAAGAACAAAAATTAAATCTTGACACAAATATTGGAGCCTATATTCCAAAGGCAAGGCTTTCACCAATGAAAGATATTCATTTACGTGAAGTTATGTTACACCAGGCTGGCTTTATTCCATACATCCCTTTTCAAAATTTCATAAAACCTGAAGACTTTAGTACTGATTCTTCATCACTATTTCCAACTAAAGTTGCCGATGGTTATTACGGTAGGAAAGGTTATTTCAAGGACGTTATGTGGCCTAAAATGCTAGGTTCACCTATTAAAACACGTGGGAAATATGTTTATAGTGACATAAGTATGTATGTAATGAAGGATATTGTAGAGCGCATAACCGTAATGCCTTTAAACGACTATGCTGCAAAGAACTTTTATGCTCCTCTGGGTATGCAAACGGCAGGTTTTTTACCACGAAACCGGTTTTCAAGGGCGCAAATTATCCCTACGGAAAATGATACTTATTTCAGGAAAACATTATTGGTTGGCTATGTACATGACCAGGGCGCCGCTCTTGTTGGTGGCGTTTCCGGCCATGCAGGTTTATTCTCGAGCGCAAATGATATGGCTATCTTCTACCAAATGCTGTTGAACAAAGGAACCTATGGTGGCCTGCAATACTTTAAACCTGAAACCGTAAACATGTTTACCGCTAAACAATCCAACCTCAGTAGAAGAGGCCTTGGCTTTGACCGCTGGGATTCAGACACATCAAAAAAATACCCATCAGACCTGGCTTCATCGCAAACCTTTGGTCATACTGGCTATACCGGAACCGCTGTTTGGGTGGATCCTTCTAGAGGATTGGTCTATGTATTTTTATCGAACAGGGTGAACCCAGGAGTTTCAGAAATGTTAGGAAAACTGAAGATTAGGGGAAGGATACAAGATGTAATTAATTTAGCCATCGACAAGAGTAAAAATTAAATGATCTATTCAAAGGCTGAAATCTTTTGCCGGAAAAGGCAAAACCTTTCTATGCCTTTTCATAGACATTGAATTTTTTCCGAAAAATTGCAGAATTGGGAGGTGATGAATAGTAACCTTGCAGTTCTTTATATATTAAAAATCAAGCGCTTTACCGGATCTTCACATAAAAATACTTTTAAATCAAATCAGGTGATTTACCGGCTCTTCGCATAAAAATACTTTTAAATCAAATCAGGCGCTCTACCTGCTCTCCGGATAAAAATACTTATTCTACTAAATGGCATAGAAAGTTTTGCCTTTTCAGGCAAAAAATTTCAGCCATTTAGTAGAATAGTATTTTTACTTTTTCAATCCGATTTCGCGCAACCTTTCATCCAAATACTCCCCCGCGGTTATATCCTCATACACCTTCGGATGTTCTGCATCCACACAGGTAGCTAAACTTGTTAAATCCATATCTGCTCTTGGATGCAAAAAGAAAGGAACAGAAAAACGAGATGTCTTCATCAATTCTCGTGGAGGGTTCACTACCCGATGAGTGGTAGAACGAAGTTTGTTATTCGTTAAACGCTGCAGCATATCTCCAACATTAACCACTATATCTGAGTGATGGGCCTTAATAGGCAGCCACTCTTTACTTCTTGTCAACACTTCCAAGCCATCAGCACTCGCACCAATTAACAAAGTAATCAGGTTGATATCTTCATGTGCACCAGCACGTACCGCATCAGCTGGAATAGTTTCTGGCGATTCAATAGGAAAATAATGTATCCCTCTTAAGATAGAATTCCCATTATGCACATGCCCGTCAAAATAACTGACAGGTAAACCCAGGTATGTGGAAATAGCAGACAATAAATGCTTGCCATTATCTTCCAATTTTTTGTAAATTTCACGGGTTACGGTATTGAATTCAGGTATCTCTTCTAAATATTCATTTTCAGGATACTCATTTTTTATCGCATCACCATCTGAAACCTCCTGACCAATCTGCCAAAATTCTTTTAAATCAGCCGTTTTAGCACCTTTAGCAGTTTCTTTACCCGGACTAGTATAACCTCTTTGCCCGGCCAACTCGGCTTTTTCATATTTCAGTTTCACCTCTTTTGGCAGGGCGAAAACAGCTTTAATATTTTCATAGAGCTTATCTATGAGCTCCTGACTAAGGCCATGATTGGTAATGGTTACAAAACCAGAGTCATTGAAAGCCCTGCCCAGTTCATCAGAAAATTGCTTACGCTCCTCTTCAGTTCCGTTGATGTAGGAACCCAGGTCTAAACAAGGTATATATGGTGTTGACATGTTAATTTGTTTTTTTGTGACTAACTCAAAATTAGGAAACAATTGTTAATAAATAACAGATAAACGAGTAAACCAACAACAACTGACTAATAATAAACACTTTAAGTTATTAACAAGTTCAGCAAATAGTAGCTTTCTTAAAAGAAATAATATCAGTAAATTGTAATTAAAAAATAGATTACAGGATTAAAAAAACTAAGATGGTTCATGATACGTAACTTTAATAAATTAAATGAATATGAAATATTTATCAATTATGGTTTTAATCCTTTTATCCGTTACCAATACTGATGCGCAGCAGAAAAAATTAGAGAAGGCAACTTTTGGAAACGGCTGCTTTTGGTGTTCAGAAGCTGTATTTCAACGTTTAGATGGAGTTGTTAGCAATAGGTCTGGTTATGAGGGCGGTGCAATACCAAACCCTACGTATGCAGAAGTTTGCACTGGCACCACCGGGCATGCAGAAGTAATTGAAGTCACTTTCGACCCGAATAAAATTACATACGACGAGCTATTGAATGTTTTCTGGAAAACACATGATCCTACCACCCTAAACCGTCAGGGTGCAGATGTAGGCACACAATACCGTTCGGTAATTTTCTACCACAATGAGTCACAAAAGGCAATTGCAACTCAGTACAAAAATGAGTTAAATAAAACCAATGCTTTTGGAAAACCAGTGGTTACAGCAATCAATAAAGCAGAGACTTTCTATGTAGCAGAAAAATACCACCAAGATTATTTTAACAATAATAAAGACCAACCCTATTGCCGTTTGGTAATTTTGCCAAAACTTGATAAGCTGGAAAAAGTATTTAAAGAAAAACTTAAAAAACAGTAAACACCATCGTCATCAGCCCATGATGGCGCTTTATATGTTAACAAAACAGCAAGCACTTACGAAATAAGTGCTTGCTGTTTTTCTATAGAAAAAGTAATTTAAAAGATATGTCACTTTCCATAAATAAAAAGAGCAGGCTATCCTCTTTTTACAACCTTTTAAAACAAGCATTAAAAGGCGAAGATGTTGACTTAACTTCGATTGGAATTAACCGGGCAATTATTTTACTAGCCATTCCGATGATGCTGGAAATGGCAATGGAATCCGTATTTGCCCTAGTAGATTTATATTTCGTGGGTCATTTAGAAAACAGCAGTCATGCCATACAAACTGTTGGCCTAACAGAATCCGTTTTAGCCATCATCTATTCTTTAGCGATTGGATTAAGTATGGCTGCCACTGCAGTTGTAGCCCGTAGAATTGGAGAAAGAAATCCAGAGGCAGCAGCAAAGGCAGCCATGCAAACTATTATTATAGCCGTAATCATCAATATAATTATCAGTGTAGCAGGTGTGTATTACGCAAGAGAAATCCTCTTGCTCATGGGTGCATCGGCAGAAACAGCCGAACATGGCACACCTTTCATTCAAATTATGATGGGCGGGAGCATAATCATCGTATTGCTGTTCTTAATTAATGGAATTTTCAGAGGCGCTGGCAATGCCGCCATCGCTATGAGAAGTTTGTGGATAGCAAATATCGCAAACATTATTCTTTGTCCGATACTCATTAATGGTTTTGGCGCTATACCAGCTTTCGGTTTAACTGGTGCGGCAATAGCCACAAGCATTGGTCGTAGTATTGGCGTCATCTATCAGGTTTATCATTTATTCAATGGTAAAAATGCTTTAAAAATTAGTTTAAGCTATTTCATTCCTGACTGGCGACAAATTAAAGCGATTATAAAAATTGCAGCACCAGGTATTTTTCAATTCATAATTGCAAGCTGCAGTTGGATATTTTTGGCACAATTAGTTGCAACAACAGGTGGCGATAAAAGTTCTGCGGGGTATCAAACTGCATTGAGGTTAATGATGTTCTTCCTGTTGCCCGCCTGGGGCTTAAGTAATGCAGCAGCAACATTGGTAGGACAAAACTTGGGTGCCGGTCATTTAGATAGAGCTGAAAAGTCTGTTTATCAAACCATGAAATATATCGTCGTATTTTTAGGTTTCGTAAGTTTGCTATTTTTAACTTGCGGCCATCTCTTTGCCGCAATATTTACAAATGATCGACAAGTAATTGCAGTTGCAACACAAGCTTTACAAATTTTAAGTGCCGGTTTTATCATTTACGGCATAGGAATGGTTTTAATAAGTGCATTTAATGGCGCTGGCGATACCTGGACACCAACAAAAATTAACATCTTCGCATTCTGGATATTTCAAATACCCTTAGCGTATTTTTTGGCGAAGTATTTAGAAATGGGTCCAAAAGGAGTATTTATTGCTATACCAATTGCAGAAGTTGGAATTGCACTTGCCGCTTTTATTTTGTTTAGGCGAGGTAAATGGAAGAAAACAATCGTATAAAAAAGGCGCCCTAAATACCATCGTCTTTAGGGCGCCTTTTTAAAGTTATATTATTAAACAAAATCGTTAAGGGAATTTAACGCCTCTGTATTTGGTAACATCAACCGTTGGAATACTTGATTTATAAGTAGTGTTTATAGCTTTAATGAATGCATTGGCGGTAATTGCATAACCCATTGGAGTTAAGTGAACCCCGTCTAAAGAGAAAAGATTACCAGTAATAAAAGAAGAACTTACCATAGCCCCGTTCACTGCTTTTCCAATAGTTTTGCCATTAGCATCAGTGGCACTATATTCTTTTAGCATTTCAAAAGCATCCATCAATGCCAAACCTTTGGCAGCCGCTACAGATTTAATGGTCGTATTGTAAGCATTTACATAGTCATTTACCAGCAACACTTCATCTTTATCTAATACCCATTTAGTTTCAATTGGGTTTAAAGGATGTAAGCCATAAGGAATTCCAGCATTAGGCACACCAATAACATTGGCAGAACTTAACGTTAGGGTAAATAAATCTGCAGTAGTAGCAGCTCTGGTAACATTAGCACCAGTTTTTATGTACAATGTTGTTACTGCAGCACCCGCCGCAGTTGCACGAACGGCAGCAAGCAACGAAGTCAAAGTAACAGTATTAAAATAAGGAGTTTTAGTTACATCTGGAATGGTAGCCACCACACCTTTAGCCCCTTTAGCTACCAATTTATTAACTGTTGCATTGTACAAGGCAGTAAAATCAGCTTTTGGTGTTGGCACATCTCCTGCACCGCCAGAACTGGCATAACCTAATATATCATTGTTACCTAACCACATGCTAAAAAAAGTATAGGGTTTTGCGGTTACAAAATCAAGATAGGTTGTGTTATTGCTACCCGCATTACCTGGAAGGAGGCGTTCAAAATAACCATTTAAGTTACCATAGGGAGCATAATTAACTTGCATCAGTTTTATTCCAGGCACACCATAATTATTAATTTCGCCTGCATATTTAGTGTATAAGGTTACGTTACCAAACCCAGGCATTGCCACCTGACCACGAATAGCTAAATTACTCGTTTCTGTTGCAATAATAGGCGTACCATTGGGGTTAAAACCGGTTAGTTTCACATAACCAGAGCCGTTTGCCTGCGCGTCGGTAAAGAAAGGAGTAGCGAAACTACCGCCGCCTACACTTTTCATTTGCGCAGCCAGCATTTCAGGAAATGAATTTTTCTGTCCATCAAGGTATAAACCTCCATCCGCATAACCTGAAGTCAGTGAATTACCGATAGCGATATAGCGTGAAAAATCTGCGTTCCCTTTATTAGGAACAATAGTATCTATTGATGCTTTACAAGAGGCAAGTGCCAGAAAGGCAACGGCCAGAATGCTTTTAAAAAAATAGGTTGATTTCATAATGTCTCTCAATTGATAAATTAGAATTTATAAGATATAGCAACCCCAGGAATGTAGGCAACTGTTTTAAATGTACCGTTCAAGCCAGTTTCAATGTTGGCTTCAGTTCTTGCCACCACATTTTCATACAAAAATGAAAAATCTACACCAAGTCTTTCCGTAGGTTTGTAACCAACACCTGCACTCAACAACAAACGGTTGGCATCAGGAACTTCGGGTGTTACATAACCTTTGCTCACTGGTGTTAAGGCATAACCTATACCAGCACGTAAAGCTATTTTAGCTGTAGTTTGGTTTTCGACACCTAGACGAAAGGTCGCAGCATCATGATAATTACGTGGTGACTTTGTATTTTCCACCCTTTGATTGTTATCATATTCAAAAGCAAGTTCTTTATATTTATTCCAATGAACCCAATTAACATCCAGCGCAATAGTAGTTTTCTGTGAGGGATAAAATCCAAAACCTATAGAGCTTGTTGCTGGCAATGGGAGATTCGCATTGAATTTAGTTGGAAATCCTGAAGCCAAGGCACCGGGAACATCAAATATAGCATCTCCATCTTTAACTGATGCCGTAACCTGAGAGCGATGCGTAATACCAATAGACACGCCAGAAACTGTTTTAACGTAAAGACCAGCATTCCAGCCAAAATCATGTGCATCACCCTTTAACTGTGCAGTAGCAGATTGGCCATTGTTCAGTGTAATAGGCACTGCACGCTTCAAATCAACCTTACCCATCGAATAAACCAATCCTGCACCAATACCAATATTGTCCGTTATTTTTAAACTTAAAGTAGGCTGGATATAAATCGCTTGCAAGTCTAAAGAAGTAACGGTGTACTTTCCACTCCAGTTTTCATCCCAGTGCATTGCACCTCCAAAAGGGGTATAAACGCCTAAACCAAATCTTAAACGGTTTTCTGGAGAACCAAAAACGGCATAAAGTTGTAAAGGTGTTGGCACTTTATTCTTATTGCGCTCCACACGATCGGTGCCAGCTTCATTAAATGCTGACTTTAAAAAAATCGGACTAACACCACCTTGTATGCCATTCTGTTTCAAGAAAGTAACCGCACCTGGATTAAAAAATACCGCTGCTTCATCCATGGCTACACCGGTACCAGCGCCAGCCATTCCAATTTGTTTTTGTCCCTGAAGGTTTACTTGGTAAGATTGGGCGAAACCCCAAACAGGAATTACCAATAAAAAACTGATTAAAATCTTTTTCATAGTATTTGGTTAAATATTAAAATGCACTGCTAAGCTACAAAATCCAGCAATATAATTATGCATGCATAGCAAAGAAACGAATTTTCATTTAATAGTCAAAAGACTTTGAAGATTTCTTATCCTTAATTTACAAAACTACATTTACAGCCAAATAAAATAAATCTATATGAGTTTGATAGAAGCCTTAAACTGGCGTTATGCAACAAAGAAAATGAATGGCATTGCGGTGCCACAAGAAAAAGTTGATCAAATTGTTGCCGCTGCACATCTGGCTCCAACATCTTCAGGGTTACAACCCTTTAAAGTAATCGTAGTTACTAATCAAGAATTAAAAGAAAAAATTGCTGCCATTGCATGGGGACAGCAACAGATTATAGATTGCTCTCATTTACTGGTTTTTGCTGCATGGGACAATTATACTGAAGAAAATATCAGGGCGGTATTTGCACACGCCAATGCAGAGCGGAATTTACCAGCAGCCACAACTGCTGATTATGAAAACACCCTTATTGCAAACTACACAAACAAAACTGCTGAAGAAAACTTTAACCATGCGGCCAAACAAGCTTATATTGGTTTTGGCGTTGCCCTGGCAGAGGCTGCTTTACTAAAAGTTGATGCCACGCCAATGGAAGGTTTTGATGCCAGTAAACTAGATGAATTATTGAATTTAAAATCACTTCATCTGCGAAGCACCACATTAATGCCTTTAGGCTATCGTGAAGAAAATGGAGATTGGTTATTGAACTTGAAAAAAGTGCGCACTCCTTTAACAGAATTTGTTATTGAACTGAAATAATTACCATCAAATTTATACTAGAGAGCCTGCATCTTAAATCATGATCAGGCTCTTTTTTTATAACAACATTTTTATTAGAAAAAAACCTATCCCATCCCTCGACATTTAAAAAATGTCAAAATATGTTAAACACCCTTTTAAATGAGGTAGCTAAGAGCCTAAATGAATATATTAGCAAAATCAACACGTTAATTTACATTCATGAGGTATCTAAAATTTGTTTCTGCTTTGATTTTAGTAAGTATCAGCTTACAGTTTTCAGCATTTTCACAGCAAGACACGACAACTTTAAAGAACATTATAAAGAAAACAAGCAAGCTTCCCGAACTATATCCTGTGGAGAAAGTCTACCTGCATTTCGACAAACCCTACTATAGTGTTGTAGACACGATCTGGTTTAAAGCCTACCTTACTTCAGAACAAAACCAGCCATCTCAGCTCAGCAAAATCCTTTATGTGGATGTCATGAACAGTCAGGATTCCCTGGTTTCTTCTTTGAAATTCCCTGTCAGCAATAGCGTCGCATTTGGAAACCTTCCTCTAGACCAAATTAACTTTAAACAAGGAAATTATTATGTAAGGGCCTACACGTTATGGATGCTAAACTTTGACCCGGAGTATTTTTTCACGAAAACAATCCCTGTTGGTGTAGCCGTTGATAAAGAATTGTTAACTCATTTTACCTACTCCATAGACAAATCAACTAAAGATCAGGCTATAAATGCCCGTATTCAATATAAAAACGCAGAAAAAGTTGCCTATGCTAATAAAACAGTTAACTGGAAAATGATTTCAGCTTATGATGTGGTAGCAAAAGGCAGAGGCACTACAGACCAAAATGGTGTGCTGAACCTCAATATTAGCACACGGAAAAATGAACCCATAAAAAAGGGCGAACTCGTTACCGATATTAGTGTAGCCGATAATGAAACCCTGAGTTCCAGTTTTGAAGTTAAACCAAGTTATGACGACAATGACATCCAGTTTTTCCCAGAAGGGGGAGAAGTTGTTTTAGGCGTACCAACCCAGGTAGCTTTCAAAGCAATAAACCCTAAAGGATTGGGCATAGCCTTAACAGGTACTATTGTTGATCAGGATGGCAATCAAGTTACTACCTTAACTTCCGGACATGGAGGCATGGGTGCTTTTTACCTGAATACAGAAGCAGGAAAAACGTATAAAGCCAATATCAGCTTTAAAGATGGCACCAAGAAAACCGTAGAACTGCCTAAATCTGTGGCATCAGGCATTACTTTACAAGTAAACAATGCAAATAGCGAGGATATTAACCTTAAAATTGTAGCCAACGACGCATTTTTTCAACAAAATAAAGATAAAGGGGTATATATAGTAGCCCAAAATGGTGGTATAATTTATTTTGCGGCACAAACAGCTTTGCAAAATCAGGTCATCACAGCTAAAATACCTAAAGATAAATTCCCTTCCGGTATTATTCAGATCACTTTGTTTTCTGCCACAGGAGAACCTGTTAGCGAGCGATTAGTATTTATTTTACATGCAGCAGCATTAAACTTGAGTGTAAAAACAGATTTACCAACGTATAAGCCCCGTCAGAAAGTGAAAATGACGTTTACTGCTAAAAATGCAACGGAAACAGTGGCTGGAGACTTCTCTATTGCCGTTACTGATGAACAAAAGGTTCCTGCAAATGAAGATGCCGCAACTACTATTTTCAGTTCATTACTGCTTAGTTCAGACCTCAAGGGTTATTTAGAAAAACCAAATTATTACTTTAACAAAACCGATAATAAAAAGCTGGCAGAGCTGGATATCCTGATGTTAACCCAGGGTTACCGCCGATTTGCATATAAGGAAATCCTTGCTGATAAATACCCTAAAGTCGCTTACCTTCCTGAGCAGGGCATGAACATTACCGGAACCTTGAGAGACCGTACAGGCATGCCTGTAAAAAAAGCAGGCTTACGATTAACTATTCCTGGTAAAACATACTCTTCAGAAGCCCTAACCAGTCCTTCTGGCATATTTAACTTTCAAAACCTTAATTTCCCCGATTCCTCACAAGTAATCATCAGTGCCAAATATGGTTCAAATGGCAGCAATTTAATGATCATGGTAGATCCAGCACCCATGGCCGCTATTACTTTTAACAGAAACATGCCAGAAGAGGTACAAAACATTGACAGTACATTAAATAACTATTTAAGTAACAGCAGAAAACAATACAGCTACATGCGCCAGTTAAAAGAAGTAGTCATCCTAGGTGCACCGATCAAAAAAATCAGCCATTCAGATTATAGTGCTTTATCATCTCTGTCAATGATGGCCGATCATTTAATTGATGGCACAAGGCTTAGCGGCTGTAACGACTTACTCTCTTGTTTAAGAACCATGGCGATGGGTTTAACCTTTGAGGAAAACAATTTTTACATCAGCAGAGATTTTAATGCAGGCAGAAGAACACCGGTACAGGTTTTTGTGGCTGGTTCACCGGTCGACTTATTTTCTATTAACACCGTCAATATTTCTGAGATAGAATCCATTGAAATCTTTCTGAAAGATGAACTCGGTACCGTTAACCGTACTTATGGTACTAATGGTGTTATTTCCATTAACATGAAGGTCATTAAGAAAGAGAAAATGAGTTTAGCAGACCTGAGGAAATTACTTCCTCAAAATAATATCGTTACCATAAACCCCAAAGGATTTAGTAAACAAAGAGAATTTTATTCACCAAAACACACCACACCGAATTCAACGGCTAAAGATTTAAGAAGTACTATTTACTGGAACCCAAGTATTGTTACCGATGCCACGGGGACGGTTTCTTTTGAGTTTTACAATGCAGAGGGCAAAGGAAACTACAAAGCCGTTGTAGAAGGGTTAGATAAAAACGGCAACCCTGGCCGTTTTATCTACCGATATATAGTTAAATAAATGCCAATCCAGGGCGCGCATTATTAATTTCCCTGTTCATGCGCTCCCTGGTTTAATTCATGCTGGCATTTTAATCCATCTTCAGTCATTACCCATTCCACGAATTCTCGGTTCCGCTCGCCGTCTTCCTCGCAAGCCCAGGATCTGTACTGTTGTAAATACCTGTCTAACTGCTCACTAATAATTAATTTCGTTCCTACAGGCACCTTTACTGTTAAGCGAACTTCCTGGTCGCGCCAGTTGTCTTTGCTGGTTAAGTACAATTTCGAACTAAAATTCAACAATGAATCCTGCTGTAAAAAATCGTAATGTATGTTTTGAGCATGCTTTAAAGCAAGGTCAAAAGTTTTCCCTTTAGCACTATAGATTTCCATAACAGAAAACTTACCATCCAGGCTAGGCTCAATGTTAATACGTACATTATCAGGCATATTGAAAGCACCATGATCATCGTCTAAAATAATTCTCCTTTTATAGTTTTCTGTATTGATCTGGTATTTTACACTATCTTCTTTCGAAAAAAACCTCGAACTATTAAGCTGTAAGGTATATACTTGTGAAGGCTTTAAAGCCGTTACCTCTGTAAATTCGGCTTCTTGTTTAAATTCTGTTGAAACTTTAGCTATATAAAAAATGCCAGTGGCAATACCAAAAAGCCAGATAATGAGCAGACCAAAAGAAACCGATTTATTTAAAGGGCGACCATTAAAGGCAACACGAACAGCAAAAAGCACCAGTGCTAATAATGGGATGGCAAAACAGATAAATACGGCCAGTAATAAAGTAGAAAGGTAAGCAGGATTAACCATGCTAAAGGGAAAAATCTCGTTGGTATTGGCATCAAAAATACCTAAAAAGGCAGCAAGCATAATCACTAAACTCAATAGCATACTGGAAGCGATAAAAATAATAAAGCCTGCAAACACCTTGAAGATTATAGATCCAGTCCCAGCAATAAATTTTCCAAGCCAATCTACCAGCTCTGCAATAAAACCTCCAGATCTTTTAATAAGCTGATTGTTTTCTAATTCTTCCTGGAAAGAACGTATAAAACCCTGCAGATTAACAGTTTCACCCTTCATGTACATTTTTTCAGATCGCGTTGCTGCCCGGGGTACCATGATCCACATAACCAGGTAAGCTAAAAACCCAGCACCCCCAACAAAAATAGAGAGAAAAGCAATCAATCTGATCCAGCGTGCTTCAATGCCCAGGTAATGACCCAGACCAGCGCAAACACCTGCAACCATGCCTTGCTCAGTATCACGGTACAACCTTTTTATAGCGGTTGAATAAGGTGGAAAAACTTGTTCCTCTGTTTCTTCACCCGTCTCAAAATCGCTCACTTTACCCATTTGTGCCATTACCACATTCACATCTTCCAAGCTGATTACCTGTTTTTGTTGAGTAGTCAAAATCTCCAAAAACATTTCCGCAATTCTGTTTTCAATATCCGTAACAATCTCGAAATCATCTGCATTTCTGGCGAAATGGGCCTTAATTTCATTCAAGTAACTGGTTAATAGCTCGTAAGCATCCTCCTCTATGAGAATAATGGAATTGCCAATATTTATGTTTAACGTTCTTTTCATTGCTTTAATTTTTTAGAGGTTTCTATTGCATAGGCCAATTCCAGCCAAGTGGTATCAAGTTGTCTCACCATCCCTTTCCCGTCGTCTGTTAGCTCATAATATTTTCTGGGTGGTCCTGAAGTCGACTCAACCCAGTTATAACTCAATAAGCCATTGTTTTTTAAACGGGTCAGTAACGGGTACAGTGTTCCCTCCACGACCAGCAATTTGGCTGATTTTAATTCTGCGATGATATCCGAAGCATATATCTCTCCCCGTGATATTATAAGCAGCACACAGTACTCGAGTATGCCCTTTCGCATTTGCGTTTGCGTATTTTCTGCTATCATAATACAAAGATATATGTTTTATATAGTATTATGCAATACATAGTACTATATGATAGCAAAAATAAAACTTAATGCACTGAATAACAATAATATAAAATTTACAAAACTTTAAACTTACTACTTTAAACACCTCTATTGAGAATAATTATTTTGCTAAATAGGTTTGATACCTTGCTTTTTTTATCATAAAAAGAAGGGTGTACTGCGCAAATATTTGACTAAATAATGCAGCAGCAATGTGTAAAATAATTACACAAGTGCTTTAACTGAAAATTACAAAACACAAATTTTAAAGCAGTTTATGTAACAATATATATACTTACCTTAAACTGGCTCAAGGTTTGCAATAGCTATTATACATTTATTCGCGTTCAATTATGTTAATAAAAATGAGCTTAATATTTTCAGCATTTGCAAGGCAGATGGCGGAAAAAAGAGTAAGAACAAACACCTCTTTAAGTCACAAACAGTGGGTAAAAATAGATAGGATTGTAATCACATTCCTTTTTATAGCGGTTATTATTGGTGCTATATTTTTTTCTTAAAATAAATAAAGCCTTCCAATGCAATTCTGCTGGTTTAAACTTGGCATAAACCAGGGATATTAACTTACAATAGTAAGGTATCAATGCGGTGGGCTTGCAAACGACTATTCCTAACAGACCACGAAAAAATGGTAAAAAAACCATCCTGGGAAGCCACTAATGCCATTGCATCTTTCTGATCGCTTACAAACTGCGCGGCAGAAAGGTGACGGGTACCCCCTATTTTGGCCGCTGGCATAACAACAGCACCACCTCCAACAATAGGCTCACTAAAGGACAATTCGTCTAAGAATTCTTTACCCTTGGCACGCCCAATTTTAACACCAAAAGCCAACAATTCATAACGATCATTTACAACGGTAGCACCATCTACAGCAGTTAACCCTGCTAAATGATCAACTTCACGTCTTAAAGCCGTTTGCCAAAAAATTTGACTGGCATCTTTCCGATCCTCGATCAACAATTTTGTTAAACCGCTAAAAGAGGGCTGTACTCCATAAACAATAGGTTTTACAATAGATTGCAGCCAGTTATTATTATCGGAAGGCACTACAAGTAATGTACCTCCACGTTGATGGGCCCGCATAGAAACCGCCAGTTGGATGAGCACATTTACCGAATCATTCCAGTAAGAAGGCGCCATTAAATCAAGTAAGGTAAGTAACATCGTTGGCCAGTCGTGAGAACGCGGAGAGGTAGTATCTACAATCTTTATTTGCTCCCCCTTCAAAACAGCTACATTGGTATATTTACCAAAACCATAAATTCGGCGGTGTTTAATCACCAGCAAACCGGGCTCAGAAACATCAAGTATAAAACAATAATTAGGTATAACAATAGTTGTACCCCAAACATACAGCTCATTACCTTCGAACCAAATGCCTATATGTACACCTGCGCGTTCTACGCCTGGTGCTATTTTAGTTAAAGTTGTGGGGTTTAAGGGCAATCGGTATTTTAAAAGCAATGGACTACCAGCCTGTTCGGGAGAGACAAAAGCAAGAGATATTTTGGTGTTATGCCCCTCTTCTTTACGCAAGCTTGCCCAAAAAGTAGCATCAAGAATATGCTCTATTAACGCAGCGGGAGGCAAGGTGGCAAGATCAGCTTCACCACTCTCTTTTGCCATTCGCAGATGTTCGGCGAAGATAGCTTCCAATTTTGGAGCAGCAATTTTTGCGGCCTGGTAAGTAGAGTGGTAAATCATGGCTTAAAGTTAAAAAAATCATCTTAAATATAATAGATGTCCTTTGTCATTTATAAATGACGCTTTCTCCGACCCTATGAAGTCGGAGTGAGTCAAGGGTGAGTCAACAGTGAGTCAAGGGTGAGTCAACCTTTTGCCGAACAATACGTTGACTCACCCTTGACCCCCTATTTACCCACTGTTGACCCATTGTAGGCTCACCACTTACAGACCAAAGGGTACAATAAGTTTAACACTAAAATTTCTTCCCATATTATAGATCCCTGAATTTCCATTTGCTGGAATTTGGAAGTATTCAAAGTATTTTAGACGGTTGAGGTGACTTTGGTACGCGGTATTGAATAAGTTTTCTGCCTGAATAAACACCTCCATAAAAGTTTTTTGTTGTTTGCTTTTTATTCCGGCACCAAATCCTGCACTAAAAAGCGTGTAGCCTTTTGTAAAAGTTTCTGTATCATCTAAAGCATAGAAACGGTTTTTATCAGCATAGAGATTCATTTCAAATTTAACATAAGGCTTAGCAAACAAGCTTGAATTATTTTCAGAAGCGGTAAATTTTAATTCTGAACGCAGTTGTAAGGGTGGAAGTAAAGGAAGGTGCTCCCCTTCAGTTTTACCTACAACATAAGAAAGACTATTATTTAAACTAAACCCTGGCAAAGATTGCGTGTGAAGATTTACACTGGTTTCTAAGCCGTATAAGCGTGCCGTAGATTGCTTGTATTGGTAAGTTAAATTTCCTGGCACCACCACTACCGGCGCCCCATTTTGATCAGTTAACCTCGCTTGATAAATATAGTTTTGAATATTGTTATTAAACAGCTCGATGCTAAGATCTATATTTTTAAGGTAAGCCATAAAGCCTAAATCCTGCTGCAAATTAAATTCAGGCACAAAAGTTCTGTTACCTAAATAAACAATATGTGCACCGGGGTCTAAACCATTTGATCCAATTTCTGTGATGTTTGGAGCACGATAGCCACGAGCAATATTAGCTTTAAATAAAATCCTTTCGGTTAAGTTATAGGTTAGGCCAACACTTCCAGACAAGCCCCGGTAGTTTTTTTCAAAAGAAGTAAATTGCATAAAATCCTTCCAGTCTACCTTGCGGTTATCTAAACGCAAGCCCCCTGAAAGGTCTACTTTTCCAAAAGATTTTTTAGCGAAAAAGAAAGCACCCACATCAAATAAATTATAATTAGGGATGGGGTAAGCTGTTGCATCCTTATTTCTATTAATCTGGTACATTCCACTAAAGCCAAGTGTACTTTCTATCCCTTTGCGTTCCGGAAAATTATACTTAACATCAAAGTTTAGGGTGGTTAGCACAAGAAACAAGCCCGGCTGACTAGGCATAATAGGATGGTTATATTCCCTGCGTACGCTTTGTTGAGCGCCTATTAATACAGCTAACAATGCTTCGCCTAATTTATACTGGCCAGTATTATAAAGCCTATAATGCTGTATATGCTGGTGTAAGGGAATAATGCTATAGCTTTTCAATTCATTTTCCGGAACTATTGGCCTATTTTTAATATCATCGCCATCGTCTAAAACCTGCCTGGTAAATTTCCTGCTTAAAGAATCGCGACTACCATCTGGAATTTCCTGCAGGTTATTATACACATTTCCAGCTATTTTGGTGTGCCCCCAATTTTTATAAACCGCAGCACTTGCCGAAAGGTTGTATTCCTGGAAAGCAGTTCCATATACTATTCCATCAATCTTATTGCGGTAACTATGGGCTATTTTTCCGCTGGCGCGGGCGGTATATTTCCAATCATTTTTATGAAAGCCAAGCCCTAAAGAGTTGCCAAACATGCCATTATTATCTTGATATTCTGTCGTATAATCACCCTTTAACATTCCTTCAGGTATGGAGACCTTATCGGGAATTAAATTAATAACTCCTGCCACTGCATCAGAACCATAAGTTAAGCTTGCAGGCCCTTTTACCACTTCAACCCTCGAAATTCCGTAGGGATCAATTTCAATTCCATGCTCATCACCCCATTGTTGCCCTTCCTGCCTCAAGCCATCAAACAACGTTAATACCCGGTTGTAACCTAAACCTCGGATAAAAGGCTTGGAAATATTTGGCCCGGTGGTTACAGCACTCACTCCGGGTATTCCCTTTACGATGGCATCAATTAAATTGCTGCTCACTTGCTGATCCATTGCACTTTTGCTAAGCACAGCAATTGGAACCGGACTTTTACGCAATGCCGTCCCTCGGCTCATTCCGGTTACCACCACCTCATCCAGGTTTGATTGCTGTTTTAAAAGTGTAGCGTTAACCACAAGCACCTGGTTTTCTAGAAGGAGGCCCAATTTTTGTAATTTTTGAAAACCCAGTCCTGAAAAAACCAACGTATAGCTTTTTGCGGGAAGGTTAATGAATTCATAAAACCCATGCTCGTCAGTTTTAGTCGTATAGCTTGTGCCATTTAAGTGGATAGAAATAGAAGATAGGGCAAGGCCCGCGTCATTCACCTGTCCGCGGATAAATCCCTTTTGTGCATTTGCACTCTTAAAGATACAGCTGAACAACAGACTCCATAGTAAATATTTCATATACACTGACTTTAGTTTAGTTTGATGACCATTCATTTTTTCGACTTAACTAATTATTAGTTTTAGAAAACAAAACTACAATAGTTAGAGTACTCTAACAAATAAAATTAAAGTTTTATTATTTTATATTTACCTGATGTTATCCATAACCGAAGAGAATTACATAAAGGCCTTACTAAAAATAGGCAGTCAAAGCGAGGAGAAAGCAGCAGCAGGGATTAATGAATTGTCTGCCCATTTAGGCGTTAAGCCGGCCACAGCGACGGATATGTTTAAGAAACTAAAAGAGAAAAAATTAGTAGATTACAAAAAATACGGAAAGATATCTTTAACAGAAGAAGGCCGGAACAAGGCTTTGAGTATTGTGAGAAAGCACCGTTTGTGGGAAACTTTTTTATTCCAAAAATTGGGTTTCACCTGGGATGAAGTGCATGAAGTAGCCGAACAATTGGAGCATATTAAATCACCAAAACTAGTCAGTAAGCTCGAAGAGTACTTAGATTTCCCTGAATTTGACCCACATGGTGATCCTATTCCGAAAGCCAACGGTGAAATGGTGCCCCTGGATAAAATGGTTTTATCGGATTTAAAACCTGGAGATACCTGTATAGTAGTGGCGGTTAAAGATACTTCTATACTATTTTTAAAATACCTGGAAAAACTAGGCGTTAATATTGGCACTCAAATCAAGGTTATTGAAAAAGTACCTTTTGATAGTTCGCTCTTATTGACAATTGAAGACCAGGAACCAAGAAATGTATCCATAAAATTTTCTGAAAGCCTGTTTGTACGCAAATAATGGGATCAGCCCTTTGCTTAACAGTAAAATAATATAAGGATATTAGTTACCGCTCAGCAACCAATATCCTTAACGTAATTAAATGAAATTAAAGTTAAGACAAAGTCTTCCCCATTAATGGATCTGTAAAACTATCTTTTGACTGTTCAACATGACCTGCAAACTGCTGACTAAAGGCAGGATACCCTTCGGCCTTTATGGTGACATCATACCAATTAAAACTAGCCTTAATATTCAGAGGAATAATAAGTTCCTCTTTATTTTTATTTAAAACAAATTCCTGAGCCAACGCACCATAGCTGTTATCTGTTAAACTTAATTTAAGCTGATCGCCTTTAATTATACGCTTCACATTAATGGTTAGGTTACCATTCAACTTCGGGCTTCCATTTTCCGTTTGACACATTAACTCAACAACCAGATTAGGATCATGGGCATCACCCATATAACGGCGATAAAAACCATTTACACTATGAACTTTTAAATCATAAACCTGATTATTAAAGTTGCTTAATGGCCAGCTATATTCAACCCTATCGCCGGCATCAACCGTAAAAGACCAATTATTTCCAGCAGCCCCATAAATATTAAACCCTGCGCCACTTGCTTTCTTGCCAAACGCTTTGTTAGCTGCTGTAAGGCTGATTTTAAACTCCTGAGTTTCCTTATTCAGTGCCCCATGGGCATAAAGCTCATAAGGAATAGCATTGGCAGGCTTAATGCCAGGCTCTTGTTTTGGTAAATGAGGATTATCTTTTGGATTTTTAAGAACAGCAGCAACTGCATCCTGATCTAATTTTATAAAGTTATCAGGCAGTTTAGCAAATTTGGCTTTATGAATACCCTCTATAAATGGCCTGCTTTGAATTGCCTTTGGCATAACAATTTTTTCACCGTTATAAGGCCTAAAAACAGAGGTTAAGTCGCCACAAAGACTCCTTCTCCAGGAACTGATGTTATCCTCGTAAATTTTTTGACCGGTTTTATGGCTTAAAAAATGTTCCAGAAACTGGATGGAAGAAGTATGATCAAATGTTTGTGAATTCACATATCCACCGCGTGACCACGGAGAAACAACAACCATGGGAACTCTGAATCCAAGGCCAACAGCACTTTCTCTTTTACTATTCTCCCCTTTATGAATATATTCTGCACGGCTATCCAATGATTTAGAAACTGTTCCTGTTAATGGGTCTTTTGGATTTGGCGCTACAAAAGGTGGCAAGTGATCAAAATACCCATCGTTTTCATCGTAAGTAAGAATAAAGATCGTCTTTTTCCATACTTCTGGATTTTTTGTTAAAATATCTATTGCTTCCGATAAGTACCATGCGCCGTACCAAGGAGATCCTGGATGATCGGAGAAGTTTGATGGCGGCACCAACCACGATACGGTAGGCAGTTTACCACCATCCACGTCAGATCGGAATTGGTGTAACACATCCCCTTTAGGAATTTTAGCTGTCCTTTCTGTACCATTATCGTCATAGGTAATCGTTTCCAGACTATGGTAATCAGGGTCATTTCTATTGGTAACAAATGCTCTTCTATGCAGATCCAATAGTTCTGGGGTCAATTTATCGAGCGTATTGATTTCCAGAAAGTCAAGCTCTTTATTAACCTGGTCCAATTTTCCCTGAAGTTTAGGGTCAGCTTTATCTTTTAAAACGGCTGCTAGTTCAGCTTTGTATTTCCTGAGGTGAGCCAGGTGTTCTGGATGTCTTTTTACATGATATTGTTTAAAAAATTCCATATCATTATCCGTAAAGTTGGCGAGCCAATCATCTTCTTCATCTTTAAAACCGACACCAACACTGAGTTCATTCTGGTATATTTTCCAGTCTACCTGATGTTTAGAAAGTAGTTCAGGAAAAGTATTCCAGGAAACACGTTCGGCTCCATCTATAAATCCATTGGAGTGGTGCGCAAGGGAACTTTCATTTTGTTCTTCCCTAATTTTACCAGTCCAGAAAAAGCAACGATTCGGACTTGTGCCGGTTAACATGGAGCTGAAACTATGATCGCAAACGGTAAAAGCATCAGCAAGCGAATAGTAAAATGGAATGTCCTGGCGGTTATAATAACCCATGGTTAAAGGCATATCTGCATATTCTTTGTTTCCAGATCTTTTTGCTTCCAGCCATCCATCATATTTACCATCATTACGTGCATCTACCTGGTTCTCCCATGAATGAGGGAGTGCACTCATCCAGGTAGCCTTAGTATCTTTTATATCTAATCTAAATGGCGCATAGGTCTCCCCTTTATTATTGCTTTGCAGCCATACTGGATTTTGATTAGGTAAATCTATAACCCTAGGATCATTGAAACCCCTCACCCCTTTCAGTGTGCCAAAAGCATGGTCAAAAGACCTATTTTCCTGCATTAAAAAGACCACGTGTTCTGCATCTAAGTAGGTTGTACCTAGCTTAGGGTCAATAGCCATGGCTCTTTGAATAGATGCGGGAAGTATACCAGCAATACCCATGGCCCCTGTTAACAAACCGGCCTTTTTTATAAAATCTCTTCTGCTTTCCATTTGAAAATCTAAAATAAAGAATATTAAATTATTTTAACCACCAAACTTGTTGGTTAATCTTATCATTACCAGTGCCAAACTGTGAAACAATTGCCTTAGAAACATTATCTCTATTATTATTATATTCAGACTGAGGGTAAATCCAACGATAAGGGATGGCAACACCTTTTGGGCGGCGGAATTCAGGATAGCCTGTTCTCAGGTTATCAAAAAAGGCACTCCAACCCGACTGGAAAAATGTTCTCAAATACTTCTGTGTAATAATCTGTTCTATTTTTTGCTCCAAAGTAGTGCTAAGTGCAAAATTATTTATTGGTAAATCTAAATAAGCATTTGCTTTTGCCGCTGTGAAATAAGCGATATAACCACTTACATTGTTTTCATAAAATTTAAATGAGGCCTTTACACCATTTCTATAATGTTGGTTAGCATCTCCAGAAATCCAGTTCTTGAGCACAGCTTCAGCAAGAATAAATTCCTGCTCGGCATATCCCATTAAAACCTGAGGCTCATTGGTTGGATTTTTAGGGAAACGGTCGTTCACTTTAGAAACTTTACCTTCCGCAGCTTTTAAATTCGTTTCCGCATAAGGAGCTGCAGGATCACCACCTTCATAGGCAGTAAAATCATCAATTGCCTTACCAGCTTCCTTTCCTATTTTCGTTTGTGTGGCATAAACAAACAAACGTGGGTCTTGCCTGTCTTGCATATGTATTATAAAAGTAGAGGCCATGTACATACCTGATCCAAATCCACTAGAATTAAATTCAGGATAACGGTTACCCTGCTGATCTAAGAAAACTAATTGTCCGTCACCTTTACCCTCAGCATCGTTGAATATAGGTTCATTCTGTACAATTTGGGCAAAGGTTTCCTTAATTTTTAAGTCGCCATCATTTTCCTTTTTTGACAAAGTTATTAACACTTTTAACCTAAAAGCGTTAATCAACCGGCGCCATTTGCTTACATCACCTTTGTAAATGATATCACCAGCAATAATCACATTCATACCTTTGAGCATGGTATTTGCCTCATCAAGTTCTTTAAGAATCCCCTGGAAAACCTCTTTTTGAGTATCATAAATCGGAGCTGTATAACCTGCTGTAGCTTCTCCTTTTAAAGCCTGCGAATAAGGGATATCACCAAAGTTAAGTGTTAAATTATAGAAATAATAGGCCCTAAAAAACTTGGCCAATGCAATATAAGAATTGTCATTAATCCGGTTTGCTTCTTCTACCATTTTAGTTACCTGTTTAAGGGAAGAATAAGGCCCAAAACTACCTCTTGACCATTTAAAATATTGCCCTTCACTTTCTCCATCTGTTTGTACCAGCATACGGGTAGCATATAATGGAGAAGTACCACCAAATGCTTGAAAAGCATTCCATTCCACTTTGGTTAACAGAAGTTGAGGATGTGTTTCTGTGGGTTTATTAGGGTCAATATTTAGCAGGTCCTGATCCTTGCAGGAAGAAAGAAAAATTACTCCGACTAACAAACTATATATTATTTTTTTCATCAGTTGTTTATGTTTTTAACGATTATGAAGCTATCATAAGCTTCTATTCTTTGTTTTTGTAAGCTTAAGATGATTACGTTGGAATCTTATTCAAAATTAGGACGATGATTTAAAGTTTTACACTTAAGGAGAAACCGATAAATCTTGCTGAAGGATCTTGGAGATTATTATCATTACCATAATCTGGATCAAGTAATGGCATCTTTTTCCACATTAATGGATTATAGCTGTAAGCGGATACATGTATAGATTTTAAACTTGGTAGGTTAACCAGCTTGGCAAGATCATACCCAACAGAAACTCTTCTTAATTTGAAGAAAGAACGATCAAAAACGTTAGCGAATTTTTCACTTTCACCTTCAGTAACCCTTGCTTGGTAAGGGTATACCTGGCTCCAGGTTTGCCAGTTTACGGCAGTAGTGTTTTTTTTGTAGGTACGGGTATCTGTCAATACATTTCCGTTTACGTCTCTTTTCAACTCACCACCTGTAACAACAACTCCTTCAGGTATGTAAACAGATTTTCCTGCTGCATATTCAGCATCTCTAAATTCGACAGAATTGGGGTGCTTACCCCCCCACCACATTTTTTCTATTGTTACCGAGCGCATAATACCACCCCATGCACCATCAATATCAATATTTACATCAAAGCCTTTGATCTTAAACTTGTTCTGCAATCCTAAACGCCAGCTTGGGTCATTGTGACCAAGGTTTACCTGAAAGTTATCTCTTGTCGGCAAGCCAGTATTTGCATCAAGAATTACTTCTCCGGAAGCACTTTTTTGCCATACCGTATCATAAAAGCTATCTGCTCTATCGTTTAATAACAGGTTGCCAAATTTGGCCTCATTATCATAAATACCAACAAGTTTCTTTACTGATGTGCTCCAGTTTGCTGCAATATCCCACTTGAAATTCTTGTTTTTTGCAACATTGAAATTACCCATCACCTCAAAACCCTGGGTTTTGTAGCTGTTACCATTTACTTTACGGGAAGTAAAACCAGACGCTTCTGATGTACTTAAATCTATGATCTGGTTCTCATCCATCACGTTGTAATAGGTAAACTCTAACCCTATTCTTTTTACCAGCGAAGTCGATAGTCCGATTTCATAAGATGTTGATTGCTCTGGTTTAATATTTGGATTAATAATTCCTGAAGGATAACCCACTGAAGGGATAGAGCCATAGGTAACATCTTTACTGTAAGTGGAACTAATGCTATAAGGTGCAAGATCATTTGAAACCTTAGCCCATGAAGTATAAAGCTTCAGGTAATCCAATGCTTTTGGCAGTTGAATATAATCAGAAACTATAGTACTTAAAGAGGCAGATGGATAAAAATAAGATCTATTTTCTTTTGTTAAGGTTGAAGACCAATCATTTCTGCCCGTTACGTTCAAGTATACAGCACTAAATAAATCGAAGTTTGCTGACCCGTATACACTTCGGATAGATTTTTCTTCGACGTAATTTGTAGCATTTACGGGGCCTTGTGTATTGTTTAAGCTATACACATAAGGAACAATCAAGCCGTCACTTGAAGCGTATTCCTGTTGCACATTGCGGTTAAAGGTAGATGCCCCAGCATTTAAAGTGAAATTCAGGTCTTTTGATATTTCCTTATTGTAAGAAGCCAGAAAATCCAGATCCACATTCATTTGTGAATTGTTCCACATCTTATAATCACCATTTCTTGAATCGCCATAGTTCATATAAGATTTAGGACTTTTCATGTCTTCAAACGATTTGTTTTCACGTCCGGAAGCCCTTGCCTGCAAATTCAAACCAGGCATAACCTGCCAACTTAATTTTGTCTGTGCATTGACCACATTTCTCTTTTGCCCTTGCTCAAGTTCTTCAGAAGCAAAGTAAGGGTTATTGTACCATGCATAGTTGTAATTAGCCTGTCTGTAGCCTTCCAAGCCAGGAACATAGAGGTGATCTCTCAACTCCTGACCATTCACATCATCACCCATCCAAATTAAAATAGTGTACATGTGGTTTTTAGGTCCATAACCATAGCGAGGGTAATTTGGTGTGCTTACTTTATTATAAGAAAGGGAAGCTGTTAACTGCAGGTTTTTAGTTAGACTGAAAGAAGAGTTGAAATTTGCACCCCCAGTTGTTAAAGAAGTGTTTGGCACCTGACCACGTTGAAAAGAATATTTACCCGAAGCATAGAACTGTGCTTTGTCACCCTTATAAGCAACAGAAAAATCATTGTTCGTTACAATACCTGTTCTCAGAAAATCGTTTAGGTTGTCGTGTCTAACCCAATCTGTAGGAACTCTTTCATATTTAGCTTTATCGTCATAAACAGTTCCCTTAACATTTCCCCACCATGGGGTTACCTCCCCTGTTTGTTTATTTCTAATCGGACTATTCCACTGTGGGATTTTAACACCTGGCTCAAACTTAGGTCCCCAGATCATATCGCCATCTGAAACACCACCATCTTCGCCATCCCAGAATTCATATTTACCATTAGATCCGTTACCGTAAGCAGTCTGTGTTTCAGGAAACACGGTGAAACCTGCAGTAATCATGTTATTGGTACTGATATTGATTTCCAATCCATCCTTTTCTGCATTTTTCGTGGTGATTAAGATGGCTCCATTTTTACCTCTGGACCCATAGAGTGCAGAAGCGGTTGTACCTTTTAACACGTTAATATTGGCAATATTATCACCCGAAACGTCGAAGAAATCTGTTTCTACGGGAATTCCATCAATTACAATCAATGGATTTTTCCCTCTTAATGAAAAGGAAGGTGCCTGAAACATACCCGTAGGGTTGTTTACAGTAAGACCAGCAACCTGACCAGATAAGGCATTCCCGATATTCATGGTTTTTGACTCAGACAACACATCAAGTTTTACTTCCTGTGTGGCATAACCTAACTTTTTCTTTTGTTGTTTGATGCCTATTGCTGTTACTACTACTTCACCGAGTGTTCTGCTGTCTTCGAGCAAAATGATGTCAATTTGAGTTTTACCTGCAACAATTACGTTTTGTGAGATATAGCCTAAATAAGTGAAATGAAGTGTGGCCGTAGCAGGTGCCGAAATAGTGTACTTACCATCAAAATCGGTAACACTAGCCTTCGAGCTGTTAATTATGCTAACGCTTACGCCCGGAATCCCCATACCATTGGTGTCTTTTACAACACCCTTTAGGAGAATTTGTGCTATAGCCCCTTGAGTAATAAAAAGGAATATTAAGCTAAATAAAAGTAATGTTCTTTTCATATAGGTTTTTTGTTTTACAGCGCAAATGTAGATTTGTACTGTAAAATCTAACCCGAGATGGTATTAAGCTTTTGTTACTAATGAGAGGATTTTAATTGCTTTAGTTGATCATTTGTTTACAAAACCTTTTCCTTTTATACTACTCCAAATCCCATTTTATCCCCTCATTTACTTAAACGTGTTTCTCGCTACTTCAGCTCATTTTCTTTCTTCTTTCCTCTGGGTGATTAGAATATTCATATTGGACAACCTATTTTTGATGATGCTGATAATCTTCCAATAATTGGGATCAATACCTTGGTTTTAACCAGGAATTAGGGTCATAAAATGCATAATTGTTGGTTTTGTTTACTAATACGTCAGTTTTGTTAACTTCTTAAAACTCAATTTTACAGCGCAAAACACAAGTACATTAAAAGCGTATAAAACGTAAAGCAAACCCGTTCCGCGAAAATTCCCTTAATTTATTAGCACATTCAAAATGATTCACGCCAAGATACAAGAAGGACTAAAACATAGTAAACAAACAGCCCATAAAGACTGCAGGTATTGCAATTCTCCAGATATTGTGCGAATACCTAGAGGGAAATTCGTAAAAACTTTTCTTTCTTTTTTGCCCATAAAGCATTTTAAGTGTTATAAGTGTCTAAAAACACAATATAAAATACAAAGTTAATAGCTCCAAGTCTGTTTTTACAATAGCTTATTCACTTCAGTGCCGTAATGTTCTTTAAATAATTTACTGAAATAAGCAGGGGTATCAAAACCGGCGGCGTAAGCTATTTCGGCAACAGTTCGAAATTTACCACTTTCAATAGCTTCACGGGCAATCTGCAACCTGATGGTACGTATATATTTATTGGGCGTTAGACCAGTAATGGCTTTAATGCGGCGAAATAACTGCCTTTCACTGATAGACATGGTATAGCTTAATTCGGCAAGATTCAGTTCGGTTTTACCGCTGTTATATGCTCTTACATGGTTTTCAAGTTCCGAAAGCCACAACAAATCAGCTGGAGAATAAGGCAAAACCTCTTCCTCCTCAATTGAAACAGTAAACCTCAGTGCAGCATTTTTGATGAGGTTACTTACCCTTGCAATTAATTCGGCGCTTAGAAAAGGTTTAGTAATATAATCATCTACCCCAATATTAAGGGCCTTAAGTTTATTTCGGGTATCAGTAAGAGCGCTAAGCATAACTACCGGTATAGGGCAAAAAACACTATCTTTCTTTAAAGTTTCCAGCAAGGTAAAACCATCCATATCTGGCATCATCACATCAGAAATAATAAGACTAGGGGCTGGTGATATAGATTTTAGGATTTGTAATGCCTCTACGCCATTATAAGCAGTTAAGATGGTGTAAGAAGGTTGTAATATGGCTGCGATATAAGTGGCCATGTCGCGGTTGTCTTCCACCACTAATACGACTCTTTTTTCATCTAAATTTGTTTGCTCCAGATCTTGAACCTCTTCAACTTCCGTTACAATTTCTTTTTCACGTTGTTCAGAACCATTAAGCGGGATACTGACTTTAAAAACTACTCCTTCACCCCAGGTATTTTTGATGGTAATTTGCCCACCCATTAGCACTGTAAACTCATGCGTTATAGCCAGGCCAATTCCTGTGCCACCTGATAAAGGTTGCTCATTGCGCTCCCCTTGGTAATACCTATCAAAAACATGAGGTAAATCGTCAGGATGGATTCCGTTACCTGTATTGGCTACACTAAATTCAAATTGGTGAGAGTCGATAGCTGCGGCAACAGTAATTGAACCTGCATATGGCGTAAACTTTATGGCATTACCAATCAGATTGATGCTGATTTTTTCAAATTTCTCTTGATCAATTTGTACAAATAAAGACTCGTTGATATTACTTTCTAATTGATAACTTATCTTTTTATAAGCAGCAACCGACGAAAAGTCTTCATAGAGACCATTAACAAAGGGAGCCAGTTCTACCGGCTTAAACTTCGCCAATAATTTACCTGCTTCAAGTTTTCCCAAATCCAGCAGTTCATTTACAATGTTCAACAACTTTTTGCTGTTCCGCAATATGGCATGGAGATAATCTTTTCGTTGTTGCTCATTTTCAACCTGTTGGTTAATCAACTGATCTGCAGGACCAATGATCAATGTCAATGGTGTACGCAATTCATGACTTACATTGGCGAAAAAACGAGTTTTAAGTGCATCTAATCTTTCTAATTGAAGATGCTCTTGCAGCAACATATCGGCTTTTCTTTTCCTTCTGAGATTAAACACCCTATAAGCAGCAAATGATGAAATAGCTAGAATAACAGAGAGAATAATTATAAAATTACGTTGCTGCTCCAATAATTTAGTTTTACTAGTGGCTATAATCAGGCGTTTATCGTTAAGGTATTTTTTATCAAGTTCAGCGGCATCTTTAGCTTTATTGGCAGTCGAAATACTGTCGTTTAATTGTGTTGCCTTTTGTGAACTCATCAGCGCTTGCTCAAAATTTTTAACACCCACATAAGCTTCACTAAGACGTAAGTATATATTTTTTTGCAAGACCCTGCTGGTTTGGGCCTCAGGCTGTATGGCCAGGGCCTGTTCACCATATTTAATTGCCTCCCTAAATTGACCTTTCTGAATATAAAGGGTCATCAATTCATTAAGTACAGTTTTTTCGAGCGGCAAAAATTTCTCGCGACGTGATATTGCAATAGATTGCATTAATACACCTTCGGCTTTTACCAGTTGATCCTGTTTCAAATATAAGCGACCTAGATTACTTAAATAACGGGATTGGTCAAAATCAGTAAGCAAACGGAGGTATGGAGGAGCCAATATTATCTCCATATATTTAGAAGCCTTTACAAGGTTTGCCGTCGATTCCATATTTCTATGTGAATATAGATTGGAAAGTGTACTCAACGTAAAAATATACTGTACAGAATCCTTTAATATCAATGCCTCTTTTGATGCCCTCAAAGCATAAGGCAGGGCAGCTTGTGGGTTATTGATAGAACGATATAGATCTGCAATGCAGCCCATACTTCCTATACTTAACTTTTTCCAACCTCTAGCCTCTGTTTCGCGCAGTATTTTAAATGCAACATTTAATGCTTCAACATCTTGACCCTGTCTGCTAAGCATATAGGCCACCATAATTGATGATTTTGCATAAGTATTGGAATCAGTAATACTGCTCAGCTTTAATGCCTGACGGGCATATTTCAAAGCACTGATTTCATCACCTGCTTTATAAGCTACTGAAGATTGTTTGAGTAGTGACCTTGCCTCCAGCAGCGAATCCTTTTTATGCTGTGCCTTAGCACATTGCTGACAGACAAAAATCAGCAGGCAAATGGTCATTAGTTTTTGCAAATAAGCAAATGAAGAGTGTTTATATGGCGCCATAAATTATCTCGCAACTTACACTTAATCGATTTACATTTAGAGTTTTTTCTTTAAAATTATTACAATGCCAATAAAGAAAAGTATCAAGTAATTTAAAACTCAAGATAAGTGATAAGAACTGGCTTTATATTAAAAAAATAGCCGGTTATTTTTGAAAAGACCAGGCTACAAAGCGACTAATTTTTTGTCCTTGCGCCATCTCTACAGTTTTAACTTTTAACACACCCGCTCTTCTTAAAAAATAATTGACTGCCTCCAGGTTGGCACTTTTTGAAACCAGTGTGGTAAACCACTTCACCTGATCAGCCAAAGCCACACTTTCCTGGATCATGGTTTCAATCAACCCAACTTCACCACCTTTACACCATAATTCAATTCCTTGTCCCCCGAAGTTGAGTACTTTCTTCTGTTTACCCAGGTTATGAAGCTTTCTTTGAGAACCGGCTGCGGCTTCTTCAGCGGAAGCATGAAAAGGAGGGTTACACATGGTAATGTCGAAGGTTTCCCCTGGCTTTACGACGCCTAAAAATACCCTTTGTGGATCGTTTTGTAAACGGATGCTTACCGCATCTTTTAGGTTAGCATTAGCAGTTACAATATTTTTGGCTGCCTCCACAGCTCTTTTGTCTATTTCAGAACCAACAAAAGTCCAGCCGTATTCCTGGTGACCAATAATTGGATAAACACAATTAGCACCTACACCGACATCCAATATTTTAACAGCTTTCCCAGTAGGTATTTTACCTTCATTATCCTCAGCCAAAAGATCAGCAAGGTAATGGATATAATCTGCACGACCAGGAATTGGCGGGCAGAGGTAATTTTCAGGGATATCCCAATGTTCAATGTCATAATATTGCTTTAGCAAAGCTTTATTAAGCATTTTAACCGCAGCAGGATCAGAAAAATCTAGAGATTCATCTCCATAAGGATTTACGATCACAAAATTCCTCAGCGTTGGTAGCGTTTTAACCAAAAGCGCAAAATCATAACGGGAACGATGTTTATTCCTGTTATGTAAAAGTTTCTTCTGTTCTTTTGCGGAGGTATCCATGGATTGTGTGTTTGGTGTTACTATCTTTACCAGACAAAAGTAGGTGTTAAAAATGTTTTTTAAAGTAAAAATATAGGATATGTCTAGATTTATAAAAAGTTTTGGCTTTGCCCTGAATGGTATTGTATATGCCTTTAAAACACAACCTAACTTTAAATATCATTGTGCGTTAACCATTTTGGCCGTTACGCTTGGCTGGTATTACAGGCTGAACAACTCAGAATGGCTTTGGATAATGGTAGCTGTAGCCATGGTTTTAATTTCAGAATTACTCAACACTGCAATAGAAATATTGGTAGATCTGGTTTCCCCAACTTATAACAAAAAAGCAGGTCTTGTAAAAGATACGGCAGCGGCAGCAGTACTGATTGCTGCTATTATTGCGGCTGCAATTGGCCTTATTATTTTTGTCCCCAAATTCTTATAATGCTACATAAAACCAGAGGAATAGTTTTAAAAACCACCTTATATAGTGAGAGCAGTGTAATTGTTCAGGTATTTACAGAGAAATTCGGAATACAATCTTACGTGATCAATGGGGTTAAAAAACCGAAAGCAAAGATCAGCATGAATATGCTGCAACCATTGCACCTTGCCGATATGGTGGTGTATCATAAAATCAGCACAAATTTACAACGGGTATCAGAATTGAAACCATCCCCTATTTTCAGAAGCATCCCTTATGATATAGTAAAAAGTTCGATCGTGATATTTTTAAATGAGGTATTGTATAAAAGTATCCGTCAAGAGCATACAGATGAAAATTTATTTAGCTTTATTTTCAACGCAGTGTCTTGGTTTGATGCCACAGAAACTGCGGATGCAAATTTCCATTTAGCCTTCTTGTTGAAACTTTCCCGCTTTTTAGGCTTTGCGCCCAATATGGAAAGTAAAAATGACCAGAACTATTTTGATTTGCAGGAAGGAGAATTCAAGTCAACACCGCCTATACATCCGCATTATATTGCTAAAGCAGATGCAGTTTTGTTTATTTCCTTATTTACTACGCCATTTGAAAGAATTTATGAAATAAAATTGAGCAACTCGACAAGGAGGGCACTATTGGATAAGATATTGATTTTCTACACTTTACACACAGCATCTTTTGGGGAAATTCGTTCTCATCAAATTTTAGAGGATGTATTATCGTAATTTTTTATAAAAGTTTTGGAATTTTGACTTAGAGATGTATATTTGCACTCCCTGAACAGGGAAATAGAGGCCAACTATTTTTACTAAAATGGCAAGAACCTTGGGGAGATTAGCTCAGCTGGTTCAGAGCACCTGCCTTACAAGCAGGGGGTCACTGGTTCGAACCCAGTATCTCCCACCAAAAACCACCAGGATTGGAGGTTATTCTAAACTCAATAGTTTGCCAGCTATTGTTTCTTTATAAAACGGCAAGAACCTTAGGGAGATTAGCTCAGCTGGTTCAGAGCACCTGCCTTACAAGCAGGGGGTCACTGGTTCGAACCCAGTATCTCCCACCTCAAACACAAAAGGAAAAGCCCTGTAAATGACATCATTTACAGGGCTTTTCCTTTTTGACACCAATTATTTATCCCTCAAACAAAGATTTCCAAATCAAATCATAAACCTCGGTCGCTTCTATATTTTTAGCATTTGTTTTTTTATCCGTAATTAAAACAGGATAAAAAGCTGGAGGAACATTGATACTCCCATGAGAACCTTTGATTAAAGTTGCATCCAGCGGAATCACATCCATTACATAACGAAAACCTGCCTTTTTTCTCAACAACTTGTATGCAGCACGAGATTTAGAAGACATAAACATCTCCACTGGGTCAAAACCAGGTTTTTTATGAATATCTACACACCTTGCATAATCTGGTGCCTTAGCATCATCAAGCCAAAAATAATACGTGAACCAGCTTTCCGGTTCCGCAACCAAAACAAAGTCCCCTGCCCGTTCATGAGCAATCCCATGTGTCTTTTTACCCTCATCATCTAAGATTAAAGCAATACCAGGTACACTTTCAAGTATCTTTTTTACTTGAGGAATAACAGCAGGATCATTGATATAGACATGAGCCAACTGATGGTCGGCCACAACAAAAGCTTTTGAAGCTCCGGCATCTAATAATTCCAATCCACGTTCCATACGGATCTGCAGCAAACCATTTGCTCTCAAAATCCTGTTTAAATGAATCGGGTTATTTACCGGAACAATACCATATTCTGAAAGAATAATGACATTGGCATCTTTCTTTTTAAAAAAATCAACAAGCTCTTTTACAACAGCATCTATTTGATTTAAATCTTCAGCAATTTTATCAAAATCTGGTCCGAACTTTTGGAGACAATAATCCAGGTGAGGCAGATAAATTAAGGTTAGCGTAGGGTCATGCTTTTCATCGGTAAGCATAGCAGCATCGGCAATCCATTTCGTAGATTTGATATTTGCCCCTGGCCCCCAGAACTGAAATAAAGGAAAGATACCCAGTTTATCCTGCAACATATCGCGCAGTTCAGCAGGTTTAGAGTAGCAATCTGGAAGTTTCCTGCCATCCGCTAAATAATTTGGCCTTGGTGTTACCGCATAATCTGCACTGGAATACATGTTATACCACCAGAACATATTTGAACAGGTAAAGTTAGCATCCTCTTTTTTAGCCTTATCCCATATCTTTTCAGCTAATACCAGCTTGTTCGATTGTTTCCAGAACTTTATTTCAGCATCTATTTTATCGTACCAGCCATTGCCAACTACCCCATGTGTAGAAGGCAGCTTTCCAGTTAAATAAGTAGACTGTACAGCCGTTGTTACTGCAGGTAGTGACGGCGCTATAGAACAAAGATTATTACTTTTTATATAATTTTCAAGAAAAGGAGTATGCTTTCCAATTAAATTGGAAGATAATCCAACAACATCAATTACTACAGTTTTTTTCATCATTCTAACTCTATTTTTAAGGGTGATGAAGCTATCTTAAATAACTTCTTTGATTACCCAATTCAATTCATTGATAATTGATTGAGTGATTGGTAATTTTAACTGTTCCGGTAAAACTCCCCAAGTATAAGTTTCAACCTCCAAGTGGTTCGTAAATGGCGTGTTTTTTTGAATCTCTAAAACTTTCAAAATATCATCTTGTGTAGATTGTAAAAGTCCAATTTCTTTAACCGATATTGGAATATGGAAATGAGCTCTCCACTGTTCTACTGCTTTGTTATTAAAATCCTCCAGCGCCTGTGGCAAATCCGGATAACGCAATAATTGCCCATCTTTTTTTGCCGCTACCACCTGGTGTAAATAGGTAGGTTCATTAAAGGTTTCAAAACTTGATTTTATCTTTTCTCTTTCTTCGGCCGACCTGTTTAAATTAGCTTTTAAAGCAGCGCTGATTTGAATTTTGCCCACTTTAAGTCCTTTTTTGGCAAGCTCTGTTAACACATACTCATGAACTTCATAACCAACAGCAAAATGACAAACATCATAACATAAACAAAGATGTTTTTTGATCGCATTTTCAGCTTCAGCAGCGGAAATGTTAAACGACTTCACAAATTCGGGTATTCCAATAACCAGCAACTCATTTTCAAACCAATCTATGTATTCTCTACCGGTTTCTATGATTCCGTCTGGTTCTGGCTCTAAATCAAGGTGCATTAATTTACCTGTTTGCTGATAAATAATGTTTAGCTCCTTAATTACCTCAATGATATGGCGGGTAGAAGTGTACTTTGCCTGATTTAAAGCTTCTGCTGTTTTAAACCAATGCCTGTAGCTTAATGGAGAAGTAGAAATACCTCCGTCCATCCCCTCAGGCAACAACGATTCCAGAATCTTAAACAACCTGATGGTGTAATCCCTACGGTCGGTGGTTGTCCAATCTGGTGTATGCACATCCGCTTTAACTACTGTATGGTGGAAATCTCCATAAGGAAAACCATTTATAGTAAAAACATAAGCATCATTCTCCTGAAGCCACTGTTTAAACTTTGTCAAAGTAGCAGCATCAAGAAGCTCCAGGCTTGCGGCATGAGAAAGCCTTAAGCCAATTCCAAAAGATTGAACTGGTGCCACGGCCTTCTTTATTACCGGAAAATTTTGCTTTAAAATATCAAAATCTTCTGTCCAGTTTTTTCCAGAATGAATGTTTGTACAATAGGTTAAATGGCCTGAATTAGTTTTCATTTAGGTGTTGGTTTTTAAACGTTCCTTTAATTTCATAAAATCCGAAACATACTTACTTGCTTCCATCAGCAAGTGATGATCCATCTGGTTAACTTCACGACCTTTGCCGAGATCTGTTAACATGGTAATCGTTAATTTACCGCCAAGATGTTCCTGAAACTCCGTTAATCCTTTCAAGAGAGGCGATTGTAAGTCATTTATTTGAATTAGGGGATTTGTCAAATTGAAAAATTGCTTCAGTAGCTTTAAGATACGCTGCAGCTTTCCTTCTGTTAATAAGCCAGATAAAAAAGAATAGGAGCTGTCTAATGCAATCCCCATCGCTACAGCCTCGCCATGCGTAATTTTGAAATCACTCAGCTGTTCTAATTTATGTGCACTCCAATGTCCAAAATCTAATGGCCTTGAAGAGCCTGCTTCAAAAGGATCATCCCCTGCAATATGCTCCAAATGAAGTTGAGCACAACGTTTAATCAAGTAATCCATGCTTTCCGTTGCCCTGTTCACCAACTGAAACGCATGATTTTCAATCCAGCAAAAGAAATCAAAATCCTTGATCAGCGCCACTTTTATGGCTTCAGAAATCCCTGAGTTATAATCCCTGTCGCTTAAAGTTAACAAAAACTGATTATCATTAAATACCGCTGCAGGTGGTGCGAAGGTGCCCAGGAAGTTTTTCTTACCCTGAAAATTCACACCATTTTTAACCCCAACCCCTGAATCATTTTGTGAAAGGACAGTAGTTGGAATGCGAATGTGTTTAATACCCCTGTGTGCAACCGCAGCAGCATAGCCAACCAAGTCTAATACCGCACCTCCACCAATTGCAGCAATGTAGGAATGCCTGTCTATCCCATAGACATTCACCGCTTCAATGAGTTGTTCGAAAAGCTTGGTATCGTTTTTTGCAGTTTCACCTCCTGGCACAATGATGATGTCTTGAATCAATTTAACAGCTGTATGCAAATTAAAATAAGCTTTAATAGCATTTTGAAGGTCTGGATGTGCAGCTGCAACGCCCTGATCCAAAACAAACAGTATTTTTGGTAATACTGCTGCAGGTTTCTCTTTAAAGAAGTCCGACAGCAGAAGGTTTCCCTTATTAAAAAGTGATTCCGTAAAAAATATTTTATAATTAAACTTTACACTAAAAGATTGTTCTAAATGACTCATAATTTCAAATTCGTGACTAAGTAACCGCGAAGGTTTTACTTAACCATAGTGATAACGGTAACAACATTGCAATTATTAAAGCGACTTCCCAAGCGCCAAAGGCAGTAGCCCAGGCTGCATTCATCAAAATCAGTGCTATAACACCGGCTTTTACCGCTTTGCCTATGTTCTTACCCACCGGGTTAATAAAAGCTTTTATTAAGGGACGAAAAATCATCCAGGCAAAAGGCAGTACAAACACTAATGTTAGTATGAAATTGTTTTTTATATATGAAAAATACAGTAGGCTATTGATTACCACCAGGTAAAGTAACGAAGCAAAGTAGAGTGTTTTTTTACTCCCTCCATGCACTTCACCACGACTAATCATGGTTATCGACGCGATATAAATAATCGGTATAATGGCCAAAAACCACCACGATTGAATTTGTGGAGCCAAAATACTTATGCCCAAAAGCAGATTTAAACCTCTGCACAGCCCCATGTTTAAAGGCCCTAATATAAAATGGTGTTTCATCCATTTGTTATAGGTTAAACAAGCAACTACTATTAACAAGGAGATAGCTAAAGAAACAGGGTTTATTAAACCTGCCGCAATCACTCCGACGGCAAAAAAGGCAGCCCCAAATACAACCGCTTCTTTAACCGTAATCAATCCGCTGGGAATGGATCTTTCAGGGCGTTCAACTTTATCCAGCGCGGCATCAAAAACATCATTAAAAATAATTCCGCCACCATACAAGCCAATTGTTGAAATACAAAGCAGTAGAACGGGCAAGTAACTTTCAGCACCTAAAAAATAACCGGAAATGGCAATGCCAGCAAGCACATCAGCAACAGAAGTAACCACATTTGCTGGGCGCATGAGGCGGATATAACCTAATATTTTTTCCATCAAAATATATTGGTTAAGAAATAATGATTGAATTCTTATCTATCCTTGGCTGCTGTCCGCCACGTAAAATTGAATTGCTTTCAAATTTCTGTCCCTGGTCAACGGGCGTTACCTTCATAAAATCACTTTCATTAATTTGACCGCTTTGTGCGAAAGCCGTAATTGCATTACGGTAAGTTACCAATTCAATATCAGGCAAACTTATTCCTGATTTTTTCATTAAAGCAGCAGATTTAGGCACAGCAAGCGGGTCACTAATCCCCCAGTCGGCGGCAGAATTGATCATGATCCGTTCTGACCCATATTGTTTAACCACCTCTACCATGCGTTCATTTCCCATTTTAGTAAACGGATAAATGGTAAATGCAGCCCAAAAACCTCTGTCAAGAACTTCCTTCACTGTTTCTTCATTATTATGGTCTACAATAACACTAGAAGGTGAAAGGCCATGTTCTATCGCAATATCCATACTGCGTTGCGTTCCTTTTTTCTTGTCCCTATGAGGGGTGTGAATTTGAACCGGTAATCCAGCTTCTTTAGCAAGGTCTAATTGCAGTCGAAAATACTTTTCTTCTGCCGGGGTTTGATCATCAAATCCAATTTCACCAATGCCAACAACTCCCTCTTTATAAATATAACGTTGAAGTATTTCCATCACCTGCTCGGCCAATTTTTCATTATTGGCTTCGCGGGAGTTTAAACCAATGGTACAATAATGTTTGATGCCAAATTGCGAAGACCTGAATCTTTCCCAACCGATCAGGCTGCTGTAATAATCAACAAAACTATCTACTCCTGTTCGGGGTTGACCAAGCCAGAAAGCAGGCTCTATTAATGCAACAATCCCTGCATCGGCCATAGCCTGGTAATCATCAGTAGTTCGAGCAGTCATGTGTACGTGCGGATCAAAAAACTTCATCCCACTAATCTCACTCAGATCAAGATTGGTATGAACCTTTGTACCCTCATTTCTTTCATTCAAATTATCATTACAGCACATATTTAGCTATTTATATTTTTGTTAACCAATTTATAAATTTCAGTATTGACGGAACGATGGGCCGCCAATCGCTCCTGAATATAATCATTTAAGGTATCCGACAATGCAAGATTTGCCCTTTCTTGCAATCCAACAACATTGTTACTGTCTTTTTCAGTAAAAAAAGCTTTTAAAACCATTTGGTTCCATGCCGCTTCGGAAAGGTAGTGTGCCGGATAAGGGTTATGGTACATAATGGCTTCCAATATTGTACCTATATTACTGCGGATTCCTTCTTCACATTTGGAAATCCATTCTTCGGCATCATAAAAAACAGGCAATGCCGAGTAAAGTGCAACTAATTCATTCATTTCTGCTGTTGCAAAAAGGTATTTTAGTTTTTCTATATAATTATCTTTGTTTTGATAGGGTATTTGCATTAAAATCCACACCCGACAGAGCCTTTCTATTGACCAATCTTTTAAAGCATATCCTGGTAAAAGCGCATTTATTTGCGCAGACTCTTCTGCTTGGAGTTCAAGAACTTCTTTAGCAGCAAACCTTGATATTTGAGCAAAAGTAAGACTTAGTTGGCTTGAATTTTCTTCCGATTTAATCAAATTTATTTTACTCTCCAGCCATAAAAGAGCTTCCTTATTCAGGTTTCGCGCAATCATCCGAAAAAACAGTTGATCAAGCGCTTGTATTTCTTTAGTATCTATTAAAGTCATGAATTTAATTATTAAGCCACAAAATAGTTAATTGCAAGTGCCCCACTTATAATTAGTAGCCCAAAGAACTCTCTGGTCTTCTCAATATAAGGTTTTGTAGCCTGCATACTTTCCACTAAGCTGGGTTTCCCATATATTTTAATCCAATCCATCACGCCATCTTTTACAAAAAACAAAATTCCGGCATAAATAAGATAAAAGAAGATCACAATTAAAGATAATGTTGGATAAAAAATATTAAATACAGCCAACCCGCAGAAACCAGCAGCCACTAAATAGATAGGTATCCATAGCCAGGAATCATTATCATTTAAATTTACATAGGCGAATAAAATGAACGAAATACAGAAAAGGGAATTCAAAATACTAATCAGCATACTTATAAGGTTTAAATTTAAAGAATTATACCATTACTAAATACAATCGAATGCATGCCATTAACTCGTAATTCTAAATAAAGCGCATCAATTGATAAAACAAATTTAAAAACTTTAGCGAACAACACCCCATCTGTAAGGCACTAATTTCTTCTCAACCTCCATACGTGCTTTTAGCTTCCTATAGAAATCTTCGATTTTAAATTTTATGATTATATTTACCCACGAAATATACAATTTCCAATAACCTCGGGGTGCCATACTTAAGGCTGAGAATAAACCCGTAGAACCTTGACCGGATAATGCCGGTTAGGAAAGGTAAGCAACTGGTTTTCCAACTTACCTTATTTAATTTAGGCCAGCTTAAGTCTGACTTAACGTTTTAATATGCTCCTGTATCAAATCAGGAATTAAAGTTATGATGAAAAAAATATGGATTTAAAAGATTGGTACTTTACCTTTAACCAGCAGATTGCTCAAACCACCATGATCGAATGGCTTGCTGTTGGCTTTGGTGTTTCAGAAGTTTTTTTAGCTAAAAAAAACAACATCTGGCTTTACCCTATCGGCATTATTGCCATCTTGCTTTCCATGTATTTATTGGTGAATGTGCGCCTTTATGCCGAAACTTTACTGAATATTTATTATTTGGTAATGAGTGTCTATGGCTGGATGGCATGGCAAAAACGCGGTTCCATTAAAATGGTAGAGGTAAGCTGGACCAGTAAAAAGGAAATGAAAATCGCTATCCTTATTTCTAGTGTAGGCTTTGTTATACTTTACCTGGTGTTGAGACATTATACAGATTCTGATGTGCCTTTCTGGGATGCCTTTATAGCCTCCACTGCCTGGGCAGGCATGTGGCTGCTCGCCAGACGCAAAATTGAAAACTGGATTTTTCTTAACATCTCTAATCTCTTCGCTATCCCATTACTGATCCACAAAAAGCTGCCCATGTTTGCCGTATTAACCGCCATCCTGTTTATTGTGGCCATTTTTGGATTCCTGGAATGGAAGCACATCCTTAAAAAAAAACAGTTGGAACTTTCGATTTAAATTATGCAAAATATTTTAAGCAGCACCCTTAAAGAAAGCATTCGTGCCTATGCTGCTCCATCAGAAGAGTTGGGAGAACTACATCCCGGATTGTTAAAACTCGCCTATGATAATGATTGGTTTAAACTTTTTGTGCCAGAAATTTATGGCGGACCAGGATTAATGTTACCTGAAATTCTACGTTTGGAGGAAGCTTTAGCAGCCGAAGATGGAAGTTTAGGGTGGACCGTTACTCTTTGCAGCGGTGCAGGATGGTTTGCTGGTTTTTTGGATCCCGAACTTGCTAAAACTGTCTTTTCTGATAGAAAGGTCTGTTTTGCTGGCAGTGGTGCTGTGGGGGGAATTGCCGTAAAAACTGGCGAGAGCTACCTTATTAATGGCACCTGGAATTATGCCAGTGGAGCTGCACATGCAACGGTATTTACTGCAAATTGTATCTTACAGGATGTGGATGGACTTGAAATTTTGGACGAACAGGGCAATGCACAGGTGAAATCTTTTATCCTGAAAAGAGAGGAGGTTGATATTATTTCGGGATGGTCATATTTCGGACTTGTAGCAACTGGCAGTCATGCTTTTAAAGTGGCGGCGTTAAAAGTACCATTAAACAGGACCTTTGAAATTAATAAAGACATCAAGGTAGAAAAACTTGGTTTTGATTATCCTTTTTTACAGCTTGCAGAAACTACCTTAGCGGTCAACAGTTTGGGGATGGCGCAACATTTTATCAGGCTTGCAAATAGGTCTTTTAAGCTGCGTTCTGGTCAGAAGAGATACACCGACAGTCAAAAGGTCTTTTTCGAAAAAGAATTGTTGCGCTGTAATCAGGAACTTCAAAAGTTAAGGAATGAATTTTATCATGTTTTTGATCAATCCTGGCATCAGTTAATGGAAAATGGATTTATTGCTGCCCCACAGCTTTTAGCGGTTAGCGAGATTAGCCGAAAGCTTGCCCACAGCTCTCGAAGAGCGGCTGATGATTTATTCCCCTATTGTGGATTGGAAGCTGCTAAAAAAGAAACGGAGATCAATAGGGTTTGGAGAGATATTCATACAGCTAGTCAGCATTCCTTATTAACATTTGAGTGAAAAATAAACCATAGCACTTTGCCACAGCCCTAGACAATATAATTTTTATCTATTTTGTTTTCTAAACTTATCAGGAGTTACGCCGACATTCTTTTTAAAGAATTTCACGAAATAAGACTGATCGTTAAATGCCAGCTTATCTGAAATAGCAGCAACAGAAAGTTCCATATTAATCAGCAGGCGTTTGGCTTCCAGAATTACACGATTCCTAATCAATTGCCCTGCAGAAATGCCTAAATGGTTATTTGTTGCTGCATTAAGGTGATTTGGCGTTATGTGTAAAAGTTCTGCATATTGCTTTGGAAATCTATACGCTATAAAATGGGTTTCAATTAGCTTCTTAAAGCTATATAATAGGGTTTGATTATAAGAAAGCTGATGTACAGGATGTTTTAAGTTTAACACTCTTGCAACCTGGATAAAAATTTTCAGCATTAAAATACGGACCATATCTTCACTATAGAGATCAGTATTTTCACCCTCTTTCAGAATATCCTCAAAGAGCTCATTAATCTTACCCCATGAATCTTCTGGCAATACGCATATTGCACCAGATGACAGTTCAGCAAAAAAAATAAAGTTATGTAAATACAAGGGGTCAAATAAAAATGAATTGAAATGCGCTTCAGAAAAATTAATAAGGTAACCATCAACTTCGTCAGTAAAAGACCAGCTATGAACTTGTCCTGGTGTCATAAAATAAATGAGTCCGGGTAAAACCGGATATTGTTTAAAATCTATGGTTTGTGTTCCACTACCTTTCGTAAAATACACCATGTGGTAGAAAGAATGACGATGGGCAGAATGGAAGTGCTGGTATTTCTTAGCGTAATGCCCAAACCTGCTAACTATGATAGCCTCATTTTTGTAAGCGCCAAAGGTATTGATATCATAAACCGGAATGCCTTTTTTCATATCCAAAGATAGGCGATAGCTGCCTCAAAAACCATGGCCAAGGCTTTAATTATAGAATTACATTTTTGTTTAACAACAGATACCTGGCAAATAGCTCAATTAAACCAAGCTGAACTTTACACTATTATTGGCAGGTCTTTGCCAGGGCCTTGGTAGGTCTCTTGATTGCGTTAAGGACCTACCAACCACCTACCAAGGCCCTATCAATGACCTGCCAAATAAATCAGGACTATAACTTTTTCCAACAGCTGGATACTAGCATAAGCATTTCATGAAATCAGACCAAAGGAGACATAACCTTAGTATGATATACAAAAAAAAAGCCGCCATCTATAGGAATTAATTAAAAATTTAATAAAACTAACATTTATTTTGTTTTTTAACAATAATTATATTAATATTGAATATGAAAATATAATTTACATGTTAATTATTTTAATCTAAAAAAGCCATTTTTTAGACCATTATCTCCTACCATAACTTATTAATTCATGACAAAATGCTCTTTAATTCAATTAACTTTACCCTGTTTTTACCTGTTGTTTTTGCACTCTACTGGTTTGTTTTCAAAAACAACCTTAAACTGCAGAATATATTATTATTAGGTTCAAGTTACTTCTTTTACGCTTGCTGGGATTGGCGTTTTCTTTTCCTATTGGTTTTCTCCACTTTATTGGATTATTGTACGGGGATAAAAATAGCTGCAGCAACAAAACCACGGTGGAGAAAATTCTGGTTTTGGCTGAGCATATCCATAAACCTAGGTTTTCTTGGGGTATTTAAATATTTTAACTTCTTCTCTGCCTCCTTTGCTGAAGCGATAGCAAACCTTGGCTTACAAGTAAATCCGTGGACATTAAATGTGATTTTACCAATTGGTATTTCTTTTTATACTTTCCATGGACTATCTTATGTGATAGACATCTTTAAAGAAAAAATAAAACCGGAAAGAAACTTTGTTGATTACTCGGTTTTTGTAAGTTTTTTTCCCCTATTGGTAGCTGGGCCTATTGAAAGGGCAACACATCTTTTGCCACAAATTAAAACCAAAAGGACTTTTGAATACTCGAAAGCCGTTGATGGATTAAGGCAAATTTTATGGGGGTTGTTTAAAAAGATTGTAATCGCCGACAACTGCGCCTATTTTGCGAACACTATTTTCAACGACACGACAGATCAGTCGGGCAGCACACTTATATTAGGAGCCTTATTCTTTACATTTCAAATTTATGGTGATTTCTCTGGCTACTCTGATATCGCCTTGGGTACGGCACGTCTCTTTGGTATTGAATTATTAAAAAACTTCTCCTTTCCTTATTTCTCCAGAGATATAGCAGAGTTTTGGAGGCGCTGGCACATCTCCCTTTCCAGTTGGTTTAGAGATTATGTCTATATTCCCCTTGGTGGCAGTAAAGGTGGAACCTGGATGAAAGTCAGGAATACTTTTATTATTTTTATATTGAGTGGTTTCTGGCATGGTGCAAACTGGACTTTTATTATCTGGGGATTTTTAAATGCACTATATATCATGCCATCCATTTTGTTAAACACAAATAGAAATAATTTAACTATTGTAGCAAAGGGAAAATTATTTCCTTCCCTCAAGGATTTTGCACAAATCGTAATCACCTTCAGCTTAACAGTATTTGCATGGATATTTTTTAGGGCAAAAGATGTGCATCATGCATTTGATTATATCGCTGGTATATTTTCAGCCTCTGTGTTTTCCATACCCGTTCTTCCGGAATCTGGATTTATTATTTTATTCCTTGTATTCGTTTTCCTAACTATAGAATGGCTCGGAAGAGAAGGTAATTTCGCCATCAGTAAAATCACCATATTTCCTACTTCTTTTAGCTGGGCTGTTTACTTTGGCTTAATCCTGATGTTATTTATCTTCCAGGGAAAAGAACAAGCATTCATTTACTTTCAATTTTAACAAATGAAAAACTTTCTATTAAAGCTACTCACTTTTACCTTTTTTATTACGCTGTCTGGAGAGCTCATTATAAGGGTTTTAAAATTAACCCCAGACATACCACATCTCTATGTAGATCAAACCGGAATACAACGCTATGTTCCTGGGCAAAAAGGATATTTCTCGAAAGCAAACGAACAATGGGAAGTTAATAATTATGGTTGGCTTGGTGTAGCAGATGTCAAAAGTGACTCTATTATTTCCATCATTGGAGATTCCTATATCGAAAATATGATGAATCCGATCTCCTGCAATCAAGGCAGCATTCTTAAATCGTATTTTAAAGATTACGGTTTTTTTGAGGCTGGCAGATCTGGGGTTACTTTTATTGAGGCCATGCAAATCACCAAACTACTGGATTCAACCATCAAACCCAAAATGCATTTGATTTATGTGGCTGCAGATGATTTTTCTGAAAGTAATGCAACTTTCAGGTTTAAGGATAGAATGCAGCTTAACCTAATCAGTAATACTATTGTAAACGGTGAATTAAAGGCTCCCGGACTAAAAAAAATACTCTACAACTGTAAAGTACTGTATTATTTATACTTAAGGTTTCCTTTATTTGTGAGCGAAAAAAATAAAGAGTCACACACTGAAGCTGCAAAAAAAGTCAAAACAATAGATGTTAAAAGTTTAAAAAGTATCTTGAGCTACTGCCAAAAGAATTACGACCTAAGTAAAATCGTTCTGGTATTTCATCCAGATACGCCGAAAGAAATAGATTCTTTAGCAAGAGAATATGGGTTTAAGACAATAGAGCTGAATACAACAGGAGATAAAAAAAGCTGGGCTGTGAGCAGTGTTGATGGGCATTGGTCCTGTTATGGGCACCATGAAGTTGCTAAGCAAATAAGGGCCTACCTCGCCACTTACATAAACAGAAATAAATCAAAAATTGCTTTAAACTAAAGAGGCCTATGACTTTGGTCATAGGCCTCCTGTTATTTAATAATAATCTACTCTTGAGCAGCCTCCTCGTTTATAAAGTTCTCGGCCACCTGGGTTAAAGCTGCATCAGTTGCTTTTTCATTTTCCAATGTTTGATTTAATAATTCTTCCACATCGGTGTGACCCATGTTTTCTGCAAATGCCCTTAGCGTACCGTAAGTTGCAATTTCATAGTGCTCCACCTTTTGTGCAGCTAAAATTAAGCCTGCATCTCTAACTAAGGTGCCAGCATTAGTATCTTCGATTATACTTTCTGCCTCAGCAAGCAGGCCTTCCATGGCTTCGCATTTTTTAGCAATTGCCTTTTCACCCAACAGTTCAAACACCTGCTCTAAGGTATAAATATGACCTTGAGTTTCTTCAGTATGTTTCTCAAAAGCAGCAATAAGCTCTGGACTTGTGGCTGCTTTCTTCATTTTTGGTAACGCTTTCACCAAATGTTTCTCGGCCCAATAAACATCTTTCAACTCGTCAATGAAGAACTTATGAAATTCCGAATGTTCCATCTTACCCGTTTTACCGCTAGGTTTTGCAGCTCCTTTAGTCGTTTTTGTTGACATTGATTTTGTGTCACTCATTTTTGTTGTAGTTGCCATAATGATTTACTTTATAGGTTACTAAAATTTTATATATAACTTATTGAAATAAAGAATGTTTGTCATATTTTAAAAAAAGTTTAGCTTCATTTTTTAAAAATAATGCACACCACTTAAGCCATAAAACACAGAATATTTACTTTTTATATTACAGGAATTAATAAAAAACATTAGGTTTACGTTAATTTTGCAATTCGGTTTCTTTATTTACTGTAGAATTATTAAAAACGTAATATGATTATTGTTCCTAAAACACGTGGTTTTATCTGCCTTACTTCGCATCCAAAAGGATGTGAACAAAATGTAAAAAATCAGATTGACTACGTAAAATCGAAAGGTCTTATAGAAGGACCCAAAAAAGTATTGATTATTGGTGCTTCCACAGGATTTGGTTTGGCATCAAGAATTACCAGTGCATTTGGGTCAAACGCTGCCACAATAGGCGTGTTTTTCGAAAAACCTGCTGCCCCGGGCAAACCTGGTTCTGCAGGTTGGTATAACACTGCAGCTTTTGAACAACAAGCACAAAAAGCCGGCTTATATGCAAAAAGCATTAACGGTGATGCTTTTTCAAAAGAAATTAAACAAAAAACGCTCGACTTGATCAAAGCCGATCTTGGACAAATAGATTTAGTTATTTATAGCTTAGCTTCCCCAAGAAGAACACATCCGGAAACTGGCATCACTTACAATTCGGTATTGAAACCAATAGGCCAAAACTTCACTAATAAAACAGTGGATTTCCATACCGGAAATGTCTCAGAAATTTCAATTGACCCAGCTAATGCAGATGAAGTGGAAAATACCGTAATGGTAATGGGTGGTGAAGATTGGGAGATGTGGATAGATGCATTGAAAGCTGAAAACCTTTTAGCAGCAGGCGCAACAACAATAGCCTATTCTTATATAGGCCCATCACTTACGGAAGCTGTATACCGTAAAGGCACCATCGGACGTGCAAAAGATCATTTAGAAGCAACAGCCATTAGCTTGGCAGAGAAATTGAAAGAAATTGATGGAAGGGCCTACATTTCGGTTAACAAAGCTTTGGTTACCCAAGCCAGCTCTGCTATCCCAGTTATTCCTTTATATATTTCATTGCTTTATAAGGTGATGAAGGAAAAAGGTATCCATGAAGGGTGTATTGAACAAATACAACGCTTATTCCAGGATCGTTTATATAATGAAGGGGAACTTACATTAGATGAAAAAGGAAGAATCAGAATTGATGATCTGGAAATGAGAGCAGATGTACAAGAAAAAGTTGCGGAGTTATGGGCTCAAGCTACAACAGAAACCTTGCCTACTCTAGGAGACTTAAAGGGTTACCGAACAGATTTCTTTAATTTATTTGGATTTGAGGTACCAGGAGTAGATTATAATACCGACGTAAATGAAATAGTAACCCTACCCGGATTGTTGGATTAAATTATTTTTTTTAATTTATACTAATATTCAAATAATTATATTTACATTTGCCATTCAATTTTTTAATAACAATACAATGCAAGAAGGAATAGTAAAATTTTTTAATGAGTCTAAAGGTTTTGGTTTTATCGTGCCAGCAAATGGTGGTGCAGAAATCTTTGTTCACTCAAGTGGCCTATTAGGCGAAATCCGTGAAAACGATAAAGTTTCTTATAATGAAGAACAAGGTCGTAAAGGGTTAAATGCAGTAAATGTTCAAGTAATCTAAAGTTCCTTATTACATATATTGTAAAAACCGCCCTCCTCAAAAAGGGCGGTTTTTTCTATTACAAGCTTTTTTTTTAAACTTCTTTATCTTCTATTACCTCCTCATCAGGGTCGAGCTGCACCTCTCCTTCCTTATCTTCCTTTGCGAAGAACAGGGGATACAATAATAACAGAGCTCCAACCATGAATAGAAAACCTGCTACTTCCAAGGCATAAACACTGGAACTCATTTTACGCGTGCCCATCCACTGATAAACACCTAGTGCAATTACACCTAAAATCAGGACTATAACCGCCTTTTGCAGTTTAAGTTTTTTTATCATCTGGTAGATTGTTTATTTTTTTTCTTTTTTATAAAACTTATAACAACAAAAATCAATCCAATTACCTCTAGCAACATACTTGCAATAATTAAAGCGATGGCCGAAGCGATGTTAGTATCCTTTATTAGCAGGGCTGCCGGCATAAAAACTACCGCAGCAACCATACATATCATCCCAATTTTCAGGTGTTTAGTCATAAAACAAATTAACCACAAAGCTACCATTTCCCATTCTAATACGTTAACTTTGCGTCCTTAATTTTTAAGGATACTGGATAGATGTATAAGGAATTCAAACAACTGGAACTAGCTAAAATAGGCAAAGAAATACTTGATTTTTGGAAATCGGAGAACATCTTTGAAAAGAGTATTTCTACCCGTTCTGAAGCGAACACATTTACTTTTTATGAAGGCCCTCCATCAGCCAATGGAATGCCAGGGATTCACCACGTGATGGGTCGGGCAATTAAAGATATTTTTTGCCGCTACAAAACACTAAAAGGTTTTCAAGTGAAACGTAAAGGTGGTTGGGATACCCATGGCCTACCCATAGAACTTGCTGTAGAGAAAAAACTGGGCATAACCAAAGAAGATATTGGTAAAAAAATTAGTGTTGAAGCATATAATACCGCCTGCCGCGAAGAAGTAATGAAATACACCGACGTATGGAATGACCTTACCGAAAAGATGGGCTATTGGGTCGATCTTGAAAAACCATATATCACTTACGAAAATGACTACATGGAAACACTTTGGTGGATCCTTAAATCATTTTACGACAAAGGTTTATTATATAAAGGTTATACCGTTCAGCCTTATTCTCCAGCTGCGGGAACAGGTTTAAGCTCTCATGAACTTAACCAGCCTGGCACTTATAAAATATTAAAAGACACCTCCATTACGGCACAATTTTTCTTGAAAAAAGAACAAGAGCACCCGTTAATACCTGTGCTATTTGATAATGAAAAGGAAGAGACCGCTATTATTGCTTGGACTACCACGCCATGGACTTTACCATCGAATTGTGCTTTAGCGGTTGGTGAAAAAATACGCTACGTAAAAATTAAAACATTTAATCCATATACCTTTCTGCCGGTGAATGTTATTTTAGCCAAAGAATTGGTGGCTAAACACTTTAAAAATGAAGCCAAAGAGCTGGCCTTTGCAGATTATAAGGGTGGCGACAAATTAATACCTTGGACTATTACTGCTGAGTTTGGTGGCAAAGAAATGGTTGGCTTACGCTATCATCAGTTGATGAATTATGTAACCAATGAAGATTTAGAGCAAAATGCCTTCCGTGTTATTCCTGGAGATTTTGTAACCACAGAGGATGGTACTGGTATTGTACACACTGCTTCAATTTTTGGTGCAGACGATTTTAGGGTGGCCAAAGAAAATGGCGTGCCCTCTGTTTTAGTGAAAGATGAGAAAGGTAACGAAAGTCCGCTTGTAGATAAACAAGGTAAATTTGTTACCGAAGTAGTAGATTTTGCTGGCCGTTATGTAAAAGAAGAATATTATAGCGACCAAGAACGCCAACAAGCTGATTTTAAACCTACAGATGTGCTAATTGCCATCAAATTAAAAGAAGACAATAAAGCATTTGACGTTAAGAAATATGAGCACAGCTATCCACATTGCTGGAGAACTGATAAACCCATTTTATATTATCCATTAGACAGTTGGTTCATTAAAACCACTGCCGTAAAGGAGAAGATGGTGGCTTTAAATAAAACCATCAACTGGAAACCGGAAGCTACTGGAACAGGTAGATTTGGCAACTGGCTTGAAAACCTGGTTGACTGGAACCTATCGCGCTCAAGGTATTGGGGAACGCCGTTACCAATCTGGCGCACAAAAGATGGAGCCGAAGAGAAATGTATAGGCTCTCTGGCAGAACTTAATACAGAGATTAAAAAATCTGTGGAAGCAGGCTTTATGGAGGCTTCCTTTGAATTGAAAGACATGCACCGCCCCTATGTTGATGATGTAATTTTAACCTCTCCAAAAGGGGAAAAAATGATCAGAGAATTGGATTTAATTGATGTTTGGTTTGATAGTGGTGCGATGCCTTATGCCCAATGGCACTTCCCTTTTGAAAATGCAGCAGAATTTGAAAGTGCTTATCCAGCAGACTTTATTGCTGAAGGTGTAGATCAAACCCGCGGCTGGTTCTTTACTTTACATGCAATTGCAGTAATGCTTAGTGAAACCAGTGATGAAATTAAAGCCGTAAACGAGCGAGTTGGCAATCCTGGAATCGCCTTCAAAAATGTAGTTTCCAATGGGCTGGTGCTTGACAAGAATGGCAATAAAATGTCTAAACGTTTAGGCAATGGTGTTGACCCTTTCAGTACAATTGAAACTTACAGTGCTGATGCCACCCGTTGGTACATGATCAGCAATGCCTCACCATGGGATAACCTTAAATTTAACATGGATGGTTTAGATGAAGTGCGCAGAAAGTTTTTTGGAACATTGTACAATACCTATGCATTTTTCGCTCTATATGCGAACATTGATAAATTTACTATTGATAAGAACAATGAAACACCTGTTTCAGAACGTAGTGAACTTGACAGGTGGATTTTATCCTTACTTCAAAACCTCATTAATGAAGTTGATGAAAGTTATGACACCTATGAACCAACAAAGGCAACAAGAGCCATTCAAACTTTTGTAGACGAACACCTGAGCAACTGGTACATCCGCTTATCCCGTCGCCGCTTCTGGAAAGGGGAAATGACCACCGACAAAAAAGCAGCTTACGAAACCTTATACACTTGTTTAACAAGCCTCTCGCAGTTGATGTCTCCTGTAGCACCTTTCTTTGCCGACTGGCTTTACCAGAACTTAACAAATGGCATAAATCTGAAAAATACAGCATCAATACATCTTACTTTGTGGAATGAAGCCGATAACCAGCTGATCGATAAAGAACTGAATGAACGGATGGAGCTGGCGCAAAAAATATCCTCCATGGCCTTATCACTGCGTAAAAAAAGCAGCATCAATGTTCGGCAACCGCTAGCTAAAATATTATTGCCCGTATTGGATGAAAAATTTGCTAAAAAAGTAGAATTAGTTAAAGAATTAATTCTTTCTGAAACTAACATTAAAAATATTGAGTATATTAGAGATACTGCTGGTTTTATAAAGAAAAAAATTAAACCTAACTTTAAATCACTCGGTCCAAAGGTTGGTAAAGACATGAAGCTAGTTGCTGAAGTTATTAACAATTTAAGCCAAGAGCAATTAACAGCATTTGAAACCAATGGAGAATTTGTAATTCCAGGTACGGAATACCTTATTCAATTAAATGACGTAGACATCATTGCAGAGGATATTCCAGGCTGGCAAGTAACGAATTTAGGGAACCTAACTGTTGCACTTGACATTACCATTACGCCAGAATTGAAACAGGAAGGTTTATCGAGGGAATTAATTAACCGGATTCAAAACCTAAGAAAGGAATTAAATTTTGAAGTAACAGATCGGATCAGGGTTTATTTACAAAATGATAACATGATCACAAATGCTGTACAAGAAAATAAAGCATACATTTGTTCGGAAATTTTAGCAGATGAGTTAATTATAGTAGAAAGCATTATTAAAGGAAACAAAATCGTAATAGACGATGTTGAACTAGAAATTTCGATAGAAAAACAATAATTATTATGGAAAAACCAATAAAAACAAGGTATTCTGATAGCGAATTAAAAGAATTTAAAGACCTGATCAACGAGAAATTACGTATAGCAAAAGAAGAATTTCTTTCCTTAACCTCCTCCCTAAGCAGTCCTAATTCAAACGGGACTGAAGACACCTCTGGCACTTATAAAACCTTAGAGGATGGTTCAGCGACATTAGAAAAAGAACAAATTAACCAATTGGCTGCTCGTCAGAAAAAGTTTATTGAAAACCTTGAAGCTGCATTAGTACGCATTGAGAATAAAACTTATGGTATTTGCAGAGAGACTGGTAAACTCATACAAAAAGAACGTCTGCGTGCAGTACCACACGCAACCTTAAGTATGGAAGCTAAACTGAAGCAAGCATAATGAAAGGCTATACAAAACCTTTATTGATTATCTTCTTCATCCTCCTCATGGACCAGGCCTTAAAAACCTGGATAAAAACCAATATGTATCTTGGTCAGGAATTTAAGATATTAGGCAATTGGTTTATTATCCATTTTACGGAGAACAACGGTATGGCCTTTGGACTAGAATTTGGTGGGGAATTTGGTAAGCTGTCTTTGTCCCTTTTTAGAATTGTAGCTGTAGCCGGTATCGGTTATGGTCTTTATTACTTAATTGAGAAAAAATACCACAGGGGTTTAATATTAAATGTAGCAATGATCTTTGCCGGAGCTTTAGGAAATATCATTGACTCTGTATTTTACGGTAAAATATACAATTATGCTACTTTATTTCATGGCCGTGTAGTTGACATGTTTTACTTCCCGGTATTGGAAGGCATCTTCCCTAATTGGATACCTATTTGGGGTGGAGAAGATTATATTTTCTTTAGACCAGTGTTCAATGTTGCGGATGCAGCTATTTCAGTAGGTGTTATCCTTATTCTTATTTTCCAGAAAACTTATTTTAAAGAAGAATTTACAGAAGAAATTGGCCCTAACAATGAGGTAGTTGAAGAATAAACTCAACAATTGACCTTTAATTTGTGAATTTGGTATGATATTTTCATCTCCTATATTAAACATCAAAAGAAAATATTATGAGAAAGTTATTAGCTCTTGCCTTTGTTGCCTTATTTAGCCTGAGTGCTATGGCTCAACAAGTAGATCTTCGCCGCAAAATAAATGTTAGTGGTAATGCTGAAGCAGAAGTTACCCCTGATATTATCTACATGAGTATCTCTTTAAAAGAATACTTGAAAGATAATAACAGCAAAAAGAAGGTAGAAATTACAACTTTAGAAAACCAACTGTACAGTGCGGTTCAAAAAGCTGGTATTGCCAAGGAAAACTTAATGATTAACAATATTTCGAGCTATAGTTATGCTACGGAAAAAAAGAAAAATCCTGATTTCTTGGTCAGTAAACAATACCGTTTAAAGGTTACTGATTTAAATAAATTCAATGCCATCATGGATGCGATAGACTCAAAAGGCATCGCTTATACCAATATTGACAGCTACGATTATTCAAAAATTGAAACCTTAAAGCAAGAGTTAAAAATCAAAGCGCTTAAAGCGGCTAAAGAAAAAGCGACCTATATGGTGGAAGCGCTTGGTGATAAATTATATAGAGTTCTTGAAATACAGGAAGTCAACAATGAAGTTTATCCACAACAGAATTACCGCAACAATGCAATGATGATGAAGACTAGCAGTTCAGATGCAGAATCTGCTGCTGCAGAAATTGACTTCAAGAAAATAAAATTAAATTATGTAGTTAATACAGTATTCGAAATCAAATAATTGCTCAATACACTATACAGTTTTATTTCCTTATATTAAGTATAACTTGCTTAAAAGACACAAATACCAATGTAAGTAATTAAAAACAAAGGCTTTATGATTTTTAAAAAAAACCTACCAAAATTGTTGGTAGGTTTTTTGTTATTTAGGATTGTATCCTTAATAAAAAAAATATGAAAAAATTAATTTACTCCCTGACCCTTGTATTTATGTTAGGCATTACTGCTAACCCTTTAATGGCTGCCGGCACTAAAGACAAAAATAAAACTGAATTAACAGCAGAGCAACAAGTTCAGTTCAAAAAAATTACTAACCGTGTTGAAGAAATCAGAAACATGGAGAAATCAGATTTGACAAGATCAGATAAAAAAGAATTGCGTAAAGAATTGAAAGAATTGAAAAACCAGGCACGTGCGATGAACGGTGGTGTTTATCTTTCAGTTGGTGCAATTATCATTATTATATTATTATTGATCTTGATTTTATAATCATAAGTTTAAATAACAAAAAAGCCCTCTTACCCATGCGTAAGAAGGCTTTTTTGTTATTTAACTAAGGTTTAATCTATAATATCAAATCCTGTATATTTCACTAAAGCTGGTGGAATTATAATTCCAGCAGGGGTTTGATAGTTTTCTAATATAGCGGCAACAATTCTTGGTAATGCTAAAGCACTCCCATTTAAGGTATGAGCCAATTGTGTTTTACCTGTAGCTCCTTTAAACCTCAATTTTAAACGATTACTTTGGTAAGTTTCGAAGTTAGATACAGAAGACACTTCTAACCAGCGTTGTTGTGCTGCACTCCAAACCTCCATGTCGTAAGTCATAGCTGCAGTAAAACCCATGTCCCCACCACATAAACGCAGTACACGGTAATGCAAACCCAATTCCTGTAATAAAGATTGGACATAAGCACTCATGCCTTCCAGGATACCGTAAGATTGATCAGGATGAGCAATCTGGACCACCTCTACTTTATCAAACTGGTGTAAGCGGTTTAAACCACGTACATGTGCGCCATAAGATCCTGCTTCTCTGCGGAAACACGGCGTATAAGCACAGTTTTTAACAGGTAATTCTTCCTCTTTTAAAATCACATCCCGATATAAGTTAGTAACCGGAACTTCAGCAGTTGGAATTAAATAAAGATTGTCTACTGTAGAATGGTACATCTGGCCTTCTTTATCAGGTAATTGCCCAGTCCCAAAACCAGAAGCTTCATTCACTAAAAGTGGCACTTGCACTTCACGGTAGCCTTGTTCGGTGGCATGGTCTAAAAAGAAGTTAATAAGCGCCCTTTGTAAACGCGCACCTTTTCCTTTATACACAGGAAAACCGGCACCGGTAATCTTAGTACCTAATTCAAAATCAATGATATCATATTTTGCCGTAAGCTCCCAATGTGGCAAAGCTTGCTCCGTTAATTGTGCAGGAGACCCGTGGATATAGACCACTTCATTTTCTTCTGCAGTAGAGCCCGCCTGAACCAGGTGATGAGGAATATTAGGCAATTGTACCAAAAGATGATACAACTGTTGTTCTGTAGCGGCTAATTGATCTGAAAGAGGTTTTATTTTCTCTTTATTAACGCTAGTTTCCAACTTCAGCACTTCAGCTTCATCCTTTTTGCCATTACGCATCAGCTCACCAATCTGTTTGGCACTTGAGTTTGCTATAGCCGAAAGATTGTCTAAAGATGTTTGTGTTTGTTTACGCTCATCATCTAATTGGATGATTTCATCTACCAGCTCGAGCTGTTTAAAGTGACGGGCACCTAAGCGTTCTAAAACTTTCTCTCTATTTTCACGGATATAGTTAACTTGCAGCATTATTTATATATTTTGAACAAAGATAATAAGAGTTTGGAGACACAGAACATGGATGGTAAACTATTTCTTGTTCCTACCCCAATTGGGAATCTGGAAGATATGACTTTCAGAGCGATTAGGGTATTGAAAGAAGCGGATGTAATTTTAGCGGAAGACACGCGTACCAGTGCTCCCTTGTTAAAACATTTTGGCATAGACAAAAAAGCTTATTCCCATCATCAACATAATGAACATAAGGCTACTTCGGAGATCATTAAATTTTTGAAAGAAGGCAAAAATGTGGCCTTAATATCTGATGCGGGTACCCCTGCCATATCAGACCCCGGGTTTTTCTTAGTTAGGGAGGTAATTAAAAATAACCTTGAAGTAGAGTGTCTGCCTGGTGCAACAGCTTTCGTGCCAGCCTTGGTAAACTCTGGTTTACCCACAGATTCTTTTGTTTTCGAAGGCTTTTTACCGGTAAAAAAAGGAAGGCAAACACGCCTTAAAAAATTGGCTGAAGAAGAGAGGACCATCGTTTTATATGAAAGTCCACACCGTCTTTTAAAAACGTTAGAAGAATTCGCACAGTTTTTTGGCGAAGACCGGCAAGCTTCTGTAAGTAGGGAAATCACTAAGATGTATGAAGAAACAATTAGAGGTACTGTATCAGAGATAAAAACATATTTTGAAAACAATATTTTAAAAGGAGAATTTGTAATTTGTGTTGCCGGTAAACCCGAAGGAAAGAAAACAAAGGCTGATAAGCCGATTTACAAAAAGTAAATAACCCTTGAAAATTTCTAACCCATGATGTCAATAGATAAATTTATAAACGACGAGCAAGACCCTAAAACTGTTGAAAAAGTATTGGGTAAAATTCGCGACTTGATGAGCAGCAATGAAGCCCTGATTTATTTAGCTGTTCAAAAAAGGCCTGCGGTAAACCTGATGCCCGATTGTATAGTAGTTAGCAATAAACGTATCTTTTATTGTGAACCGGCAAACTTTGGTATCACCATGAACTTTAAAGACATTTCATGGAAAAGCATCAAAGAAGTATCTTTTAAAGAAGAGCTTTTTGGTTCTAAATTTATTTGCGTACCACAGCATGGAGAAAACATTGTAACAGAATATATTCCCAAAGCACAGGCCCGAAAGTTATACCAGGCAGCAAAACAACAATTAGACGAGTTTAAAGAAGAACTACTCAAAATTGAAAAAGAGGAAAAACAGTTTACTGATACCTACACTTATATGGAGGAAGAACCATTAGAAATCACAGTCCCAGTACCTCAAGTACAATTAGAAGCTCAGCCAGTATTTCAGGTAGAACCAGAAGATGAGACAACCCTTAAATTAAGGAAATTAAAAACTTTATTTGATAAGCAATTAATTACCCTGGAAGAATATGAGGCTAAAAAAGCAACTATTTTAGATAGTTTTTAACAAATGAATTCAAAACATACCATTTCCCTTGCCTTATTAAGTGCATTTTTAATGTGGCTAGCCTGGCCTCCTATTCCATACACCACACCAATACTGCTAATCGGACTAGTTCCCTTGCTGATTGCTATTGATAAAATTAAATTCAGTGAGACCTTAAAAAAAGGAAAGCAAGTTTTTTTAACTGCCGGAATTACTTTTCTGGTTTGGAATACCAGTTGTATTTACTGGGTTTACAATGCCATTAGTGCAGATAACAATGCTGTTGTTTCCTTCCTGGTATCCCTTATCCCTTTTGGGTTAGGTGCATTATTAATGACCTTCGCCTTTTGGCTATATTACCGCTTAAGTTTATATGTTACCAAGAAATTAGCTTATGCTGGTCTTATCAGCTTTTATATCGCGATGGAATACCTGCACCAAACCTGGGATCTTTCTTTCCCCTGGATGACTTTAGGTAACGGTTTTTCAGGCATGCACCAGCTTGCTCAATGGTATGAATACACCGGTGTTTACGGTGGTTCTTTGTGGATCCTGTTGAGTAATATCTTTGCATTTGAAGCCTTTAAAGCTTTCAAAACTCAAAAAGGTTATTTTAAATACCGCCAATCTTTATTATGGGCATTAATTGTTATACTACCTGCTGCATTCTCTCTGATCAGGTATAAAAGCTACAAAGAAAAAATAAATCCAGTAAACGTAGTAGTCGTTCAACCTAATATAGACCCCTATCAGAAATTTGGAGGCATCAGTGCAGCTGAACAATTGAAAGTGCTTACCCAACTTTCAGACAGTGTTGGACAGCCCAACACCGAATATTTCTTCTGGCCTGAAACAGCATTACCAACTTATAACGATGAGGAGCATATCCGCAGCAGCGTAGAATTCAGCGTATTGCAGCAATTTATTCGAAAATATCCTAATGGATCTTTAGTTACAGGTTTAGAATCGGTTAAAACTTATAACGAGCCTGAAACTATCAGTGCTAAACTGGATCCAAATTCTGGAGTTTACTATGATAATTTTAATGCTGCCATGCAGGTAGAAAACTCTGCTGATGTGCAGTTTTACCATAAATCAAAATTGGTACCCGGCGTAGAGAAATTGCCATTCCCAACAGCATTGGCCTTTCTGAAGCCGGTGTTTGCACAATTGGGAGGAACCGTTGGTGGCTGGGGCTGGCAAGAAAAACCTAGCGTATTTTATTCCTACAGCGGCATTGGGGTAGCACCTGTAATTTGCTACGAATCTTTATGGGGCGACTGGATTGGCCAGTCTGTAAAAGCTGGCGCACAATTCATCGCAATCATCACTAACGATGGATGGTGGGGAAATACCTCTGGCAAGGACCAACATTTTATGTACGCTAAATTAAGAGCTATAGAAAACCGGAGGTGGGTGGTCCGCTCTGCCAATACTGGTATTTCCGGCTTTATAGATCAAAAAGGAGATGTGGTTAAAAGAAGTGAATGGTGGATCAGGACAGCACTAAAAGCAGATATCAACTTAAATGATGAGCTTAGTTTTTATACCAAAAGTGGCGATCTGATTGCGAAAGCATTAAGCATAATTGCTATAGTCCTTGCCTTAATTATCCCCTTTAAACGCTGGATAAAAAAGACAAGGCCCACAATTTAAGATAAATATTTACCGACTAAAGGCATTCTTCTACCCATGCCAAACGCTTTTGGCGACACCCGTAAAATTGGTGGCGTTTGATAACGTTTAAATTCTGCCGAGTTAACCATTTTGATGATGCGGCGTACCAGAGCTTCCTCAAAACCCTGTGCAATAATGGCGCAAGAGCTCTTACGCAACTCTATATATTGGAATAAAATTTTATCCAAAATAGCATAATCCGGCAAAGAGTCAGAATCTTTTTGTCCAGGTCTTAATTCTGCCGATGGTGGTTTCACCACTGTATTTTCAGGAATTACTTCTCCGTCTTTATTGATATATTCAGTCAGTTGATAAATCTGGGTTTTGTAAACATCTCCGATTACGCCAATAGCACCACACATATCGCCATAAAGGGTTCCATAACCCACAGCACACTCACTTTTATTAGAAGTATTCAACAAAATGTAACCGAATTTATTAGACATCGCCATCACCACAATTCCCCGGCAACGCGCTTGTATATTCTCTTCCGCCACATTGAATGGTAATCCCTTGAAAGCGGGCTGTAACATTTTATCAAAAGCATCCGCAGCATCTTTAATCTCAATCACTTCATGCATGCAACCCATATTGTTAACTAAATCCAGGGCATCTTTTATAGAATGAGCTGAAGAATATTTAGAAGGCATCAATACGGCCATAACATTTTCAGGACCCAGAGCGCGACAGGCCAAAGCACAAACAATTGCAGAGTCAATTCCTCCAGACAAACCTAAAACAGCTTGTTTAAACCCAGATTTAGCAAAATAATCTTTAATACCAAGTACCAAAGCATCATGTATTTGTGCAATGTCTGGCGTTACTTCACGTACAAAAGGTTTCAAGCCTTGTATTTTATGACCTGCAAACTCATAAATACGAAGCTCCTCTTTAAAATAAGGCATTTCATCTAATAGATTTCCATTTGCATCAAAAACCAACGACCCACCATCGAAAATTATTTCCGTTTGTGCACCTACCTGGTTCACATAAAACAGTGGCAATTGATACTTTTTAGCATTATCAGATAAAACAACTACACGCTCTTCATCATGACAATAAGAAAAAGGAGAAGCAGCAATATTGATCATCAAATCTGGCTGCTGTTTGATCAGCTCATCCATAGGGTTGGTAACATATAAAGGATTAGCATTGATATTCCACAAATCCTCACAAATGGTCAGGGCTATTTTCTGTCCTTTAAACTCAATACATTCAAATGTTGTAGCGGGCTCAAAGTAGCGATATTCATCAAAAACATCATAATTAGGAAGCAATGCTTTTTTTGTAACTGTCTTAACCTTTCCTTCCTCAATGAAATATGCGGCGTTATAAAGATCCTTACCAGCAGCCTGTTCATTTTTTACGGGTAAACCTATAATGCAGGCAATACCATGGCAATGTGCCGCTATTTGTTGAGCCGAAGTCTCACACAGATCAGTAAACTCTTCAAATTCCAGAAAATCCCTTGGCGGATAACCACAAACAGCTAATTCAGCAAAAACAACCAGGTCAGCACCTTGTTCTTTCGCTAGATTGATATTGTCAATAATCTTTTTAGTATTGGATTCAAAATCACCAATATGGTAATTCAGCTGTGCTAATGCGATATTCATATTCATTAAAAGAATAAACCAAAATTAACGCCTACATAATGATTACGCACATTTCTACCTGCATCTTTCACTATATTGGTAAAACCATTATTATAAGTCAGTCCGGCACTTATGCTGGTACGGTGATCTAAATCAAATTCACCCCCTGCACCCAAAATTAATCCAGCCCTGTAAAACTTAGTATAATCATTAATGTTTTTGTTACTCACAATAGGTTTCCCTGCCACTTCAGCATCCTGTTTAGCTCCAATATTAAAGTCATTGGAAAAACCAAATTGACCATACCAGCTTAAATCACCTATCTTATCGGTCCGCAGTTTAACAGTAAAAGGGATTTCTATATACTGCAACTTATATTTTAAGTCGTAGGCCGTATTCATACTATTGTTTGAGCCATTGTGATACAAATTAGGATCAATTTCTGTGCTCTTTCCGTTAATAGTTGTTACCATTAACCCAGTAGAAAAGCTATAGTTATCCGCAAAATTAAAATCACCTAAAAGACCGTAAGTAAAACCTAAACTAAGGCCATTTCCCTTACCATTTTCAGTTTTTAACCAGCCAAAAGTAGGGTGAGCTGTTAAGCCTAACCTAAAGCCATAATCTGGTGCCGCAAAATTTTGAGCAAAAAGAGAAGTGGAGGAGAAGAATAAGAGTACTGCTATCCAGATTTTTTTCATGGGTATTTATGTTTTTAAAGATACTGAAGCTATCTGCGTTTATAACGCAAAGATTGACAAATCTATCTATTTTTTCTATTTACTGTACATTTTTCCAATAATCAACTCCTTGCATTAATAATAAAAAGGAATTTATGGAACAAAAATTTTATATCTTTAAATTTTTAATAATTATGAAAAAAATATACCTTTTTGTAGTAGTATCCTTGTTAACTATATTCTGCGTTAATGCCCAAACAGAAACTAATCAAACTGTTGTTAAATTTATTAAATACTATAAAGCTAATCAGCCTGACAGCATTTTCACCCTATTCTCTCCTGAAATGAAAGCGGCACTTAAAATGGAAGGAACGAAGCAGTTTGTTGCACAATTAAAAGGATCACTGGGTGAGTTTGTTAAAAGCAGGATGATAATTTCACCATCAAGTCAATTTACTGAGTTTCGTTTAAGTTTTGAAAAGCCTATGGTGGAAATAGCGTTAATCATTAAAGATAAATTAATCGCAGGAATTCAACAAAGACAAATTGAAGCAGTTAAAAATGACCCTGTTGAAATGGAAAGTCCAGATAATTTTTCGGTAAATAATACTTTCGGCAACCTGTCTGGCACCCTAATATTACCAAAAAATAATGGCAAAATACCAGTGGTATTAATGATTGGAGGCTCCGGGCCAACAGACAGGAATATGAACCAGGGACAAGCATTAAGATCGAACTCTTTTTTAATGCTGGCTAAGGGGCTTGCTGAAAATGGGATTGCTACCGTGCGTTATGATAAAAGAGGCGTCGGTAAAAGCAATGCTGCGTACCAATCTAAGGATGTAAAATTAGATGATTTTATAAGCGATGCTAATCTGTTTATTGCCAAGCTAAAAATGGACCCAAGATTTTCCAAGGTGATTGTTCTTGGTCATAGTGAAGGTGCTGCTATAGGAATAATGACTTCCTTAGCTACAAATCCTGATGCTTTGATCTCCTTATGCGGCTATAAAAATGACATGGCTGAGCTATTAAAAAGGCAGCTTAAAGTTTTGGTCAGTGCAGCGGACTTTAAAATTACGACTGAAATTTTATACAGTTTAAAAGCAGGAAAAATAGTATACAGAAAATTCAATCCTGCTCTGGAAGATCTATTTTCCCATGCAGCACAATCATTTATCATGTCTACCATGAAATACAATTCGACTTTGGAAATGAGTAAAATTAAAATCCCCGTTTTAGTTGTAGGCGGCACTACTGATCTGCAAATAGGAATTGACGAAGCGAAACAACTTGCTAAAGCTAACCCAAAGGCTACCTTAAAATTGATTATAGGAATGAACCATGTTTTGAAAGCCGCACCTGCTGATAGAACGCTTAACTTACAAACCTATAATAACCCTGAAATTCCAATCCATAAAGACCTTGTACCCCTGTTAACTGAATTTATAAGTAAGGTTAAATAACGTTCATTTTATGTTCCCCCTATTTATTTCAAATCCGAAAAAATTTCACCATCTTACAGTACAGCAATAACAATTAAAATCTCATGGCAAAAGTTGGCATCGTCTTATCAGGGGGAGGAATTCGGGGCATCGCACATTTGGGCGTATTAAAAGCCTTCATCAATGCAGGCGTTACTTTTAGTCACATTAGCGGTACCAGTGCAGGAGCCATTGCAGGTGCTTTTTATGCCGCTGGCATTGATCCTGAGGAAGGATTGAATATCTTCATCAAAAGTAAGCTACTCCGCTTTATGAGGCCAGCTATGGGTAGTCTTGGTTTAATAAATCTTGAGTATACCACACATTTGTTAAAAGAATACTTTCCAGAAGACAAGATAGAAAAACTAAAAATACCACTTACCATTGCCGCCACCAATTTTACTAATGGCAAACTAGTTTACTTCAACAAAGGTCCATTAATCAAAGCCCTACAGGCCTCCAGCTGCATACCCGGCATTTTTAAACCTATTATGATTGATGAACACCTGTATGTTGACGGAGGGGTATTAAATAATTTCCCTATAGAACCGCTATTAACCAATTGCGATTTCATTATCGGTTCATCCTGCAATCATCTGAGAGCTGTAGAAAAAGTTAGCACTTTTAAATCGCTGGTAGTAAGGTCGGTCAGGATGTCCATAAACAAAGATATGGAACAGAAAGCAGCCTTCTGCAATATCCTCATTGAGCCTAAAGGAATGGGTGAATTCAGCACCTTTGACGTTAAAAAAGCGGAAACAATTTATTGGCTCGCATATGAAGAAACCCTGAAGACCATTAAAGGAAATGAAGTATTAAAAACACTTACAGAAAAACTGGCTTAAGCTAACGGCAAAGCCACTAATTTATCGCCTGTTAAAATAGGTATCACCTCACAAATGTTTAACTGCAAACAAAATAGCACATCCTCTTCTATGTTTAATGCCGCTAAGCGGTGACTATGAGACGATTTGGTAAGATAAGTGCGTACATCAGATTTTGCCAAAGCATATAAATCTTCGGCAGCAACACTAGAATCATCAAAATGTGAAAAGCTTGCCCTCAACCGAGAAACCACAGCACCCGCAAACAAGGTGTCTTCCAGGTTAAACTGGTCCTTCCAACCCGCGCAAAGCAGCAGCACATCTTGATCCTGGCTGATCAACCAGTTACATAAAATATCGAGGTTCAAGAAAGAACCTATCACTACCTGGTGTGCCCGGGACCTTGCCATGTGCAAAGCTTTGGTACCGTTGGTTGTCGTTAATACAATTGTTTTTCCCTGCACCTTTTCTGTGGTATAAGAAAATGGGGAATTGCCGAAGTCATAACCTTCCACCACTTCCCCATTTCTTTCTGCCGCCAACAGGTAATTCAACCCTTTAAAATTTAGGCAATCTTCCACCTGCGACACAGGAATGATGGCCTTTGCCCCATTATGAATACCGTAAACCATAGATGAAGTAGCTCTTAAAATATCAATTACTACTACAATACTCTCTTCAATAGCGTATAAATCCAGGAGTGCTGGTGTTAAACACACTTCAATTTTTCTTTCCATCTATAGTTTTGCTGTACCTTTATTTATAAAATGGAAATTTAACAACTTTAGCTTTGATCTTTACATCACGGATCAGGATATAGATTTCTGTACCTTCTTTAGCAAAATCCTTCGCTACATAACCCATACCAATGGCTTTTTTAAAAGAAGGCGATTGTGTACCTGAAGTAACTTTTCCTATCACTTTACCTTCAGCATCAACAATTTCATAATCATGACGTGGTATACCACGGTCAATCATTTCAAAGCCCACCAGTTTTTTGGTTACACCAGCTTCTTTTTGTGCCATCAAGGCCTCAGAATTGGTGAAATTTTTGGTGAATTTAGTAACCCAGCCCAATCCCGCTTCAAAAGGGGAAGTGGTATCATCGATATCATTGCCATATAAGCAGAATCCCATTTCTAAACGCAAGGTATCCCGGGCAGCTAAACCGACAGGCTTAATATTAAAAGGTTTGCCCGCTTCAAAAATAGCATCCCAAATGGTATCCGCATATTCGTTCTCAAAATAAACCTCAAAACCACCCGCACCTGTATAACCTGTAGCCGATACCAATACATTCTCGACACCAGCAAATTTGCCTTTCTTGAAATTATAGTATTCCATCGAAGCCAAATCTATATCTGTTAAGCTTTGTAAAGCCTCCGCTGCTTTTGGACCTTGTATGGCCAATAAAGAAGTTTTATCTGAAATGTTATGCATTTCCACACCAGCTGTATTGAACTTCTGAATCCAGTTCCAATCTTTCTCTATATTCGATGCATTAACAACAAGCATGTAACTTTTTTCGTTCATGCGGTATACCAGCAAATCATCTACAATTCCGCCCTCTTCGTTCGGTAAGCAAGAGTATTGAATTTTGCCATCATATAATTTTGAGGCATCATTACTGGTTACACGTTGAATAAGATCTAATGCTTTTTCCCCTTTAAGGATGAATTCGCCCATGTGGCTCACATCAAAAACACCAACACCGTTTCTCACGGTATTGTGTTCTGCATTGATGCCTTCATAAGTTACGGGCATATTGTATCCTGCAAATGGCACCATTTTAGCACCTAAGGAAATGTGTTTATCTGTTAATGGGGTATTCTTCATGCTTTTTGTATCAAAATGATGGCCAAAAATACACAAATTTTACGCATTTATTAATTGTTGGTAAATTTGTACCATTCTTTGTGAAATGATGGAAATATTATAGTTTTTTTCTGCCGTTTTCCTCGCGTTATCCCCTATTTCAGCCAATTTGCCGGGGTTAGTAATACACTGTAATATAGAGCGGTAAAACTCATCTGGCGTATCGGCAATAAGGATATCTTTTCCATGCTCACATTTTATCCCTTCTGCTGCCATAGTAGTAGCAATAATACACTTATGCATGGCCATACCTTCAATAATTTTAACCCTCATGCCACTTCCCGACAACAAAGGAACAATCATAATGGCTTTGGAGTTGATAAATTCAACGGCATCTAAAATCTCCCCTTCCACTACAACATTATCAGAATCATAATCAAAAAACTGCTGCTGCATATGCTTTCCAGCGATATAAAAACGCAATTCGCTGTTCAGCTTTTCAATATCAGGCCATATTTCATCAAGAAACCATTCTAGTCCTTCTTTATTCGGCTGCCAGTCCATTGCCCCCAGATGGAATAAGGTTGGAAAACCATAATTAACAGACTGGGTAATGTATTTCTCAAAATCTAGCGCTACAGGAAAAACCTCCAAATTGGTTGCACAACCCATACGTAAAATACTCTGCCGGTCGGGTTCAGAAATTGCAAATATTTGATCGAACCTATTGATTTGTTCCGTTTCGTAAGATTTTAACCTTCTGGCCAGGAACTCCAGGTATTTGCGCCTTGGTATAAACTTTTCTCCGTAAGCAAGGCGCTCCCAGACATCGAAGACAATATTGTGTGCTCTATAGATTAATTTCGCTTCACTGTGTGCTTTAACCACATCAAGATAAGGAACCACATACAAGCCTTCGAACTGAATAATATCAAAATCGTTCTCATGAAGTACATTTTCTAAAAGCTTTGCTGCTTCTTCATCATAATAACGGGAAACATTATAAGATTCATTAGAAAAAATGTTACGAAACATTCCCCAATAATTTATATCAGTATCAATAGCAAAAGAATGAAATTTAATGTTCTCAAAAACCGGATCATAAATATCATCCACATCAACAGGGTTTTTACTGGTATTGATGCTAAAAAGGGTAACGTCAACATTTAGTTTAAGCAAGCCCTTTATCGTGTTATAAACCACGATGGGATAACCACTGTTAGGTGGAAAAGGAACGCGATATGTTAAAATGAGGACTTTCAATTAGTAAAACTACAAATTATCCCTCATTATTTTCAAATAGAACTAACTGTGGATCACTGATATTAAAAGTTTTTCGATGGTATGGCGTTAAACCATGGTTAAGAGAAGCATTTCGGTGTATAACGGTAGGATATCCCTTATTCTGATGCCATTCATAAAGCGGATACTCTTTTCCCACCTTCACCATGTATTCATCGCGGTGGGTTTTTGCTAAAATAGAAGCTGCTGCGATATTCAGGTATTTGCCATCGCCCTTAATAATGCAGGAATGGGGTATTTCAGGATAGGCTTTAAACCTGTTGCCATCAATACTTAAATATTGGGGTGGAGTGCTTAATTTTTCAATAGCCCGGTGCATCGCCAGAAATGAAGCATTCAGGATGTTGATTTGATCAATCTCCACATTATCAACCGATGCAACAGCCCAGCAAATAGCCTCTCTTTCTATAATAATACGTAAATGATCACGTTGCTTATGGCTAAGCATTTTAGAGTCGGTGAGCTCACCGGCAACAAAATCTTTAGGCAAAATAACCGCTGCAGCAAAAACAGGTCCGGCCAAACAACCTCTTCCAGCCTCGTCACAGCCCGCTTCTAAAAATTCTTCCTGGTAGCAGTTTAACAACATTTGCCAAAGATAAGAAATACGAAAGAAACTAAACCGTTACGTTTTGAGATTTTACATCGAAGGCATCCCTTAAGCCGATGGCCAGTAAATTAAAAGCATACACGGTGAGCATAATGGCCACACCAGGTAATACGGCAAGGTAAGCTGCATCCATAATGATATAGCCATAATGCTCCTTGATCATACTCCCCCAGCTAGGCATAGGCGGTTGTGCCCCGAAGCCAAGGAAACTTAACCCTGATTCCAATAAAATGGCCGAGGCAAAGTTGGCCGAAGCAACCACTAATATTGGTCCTGCTATATTGGGTAAAATATGTTTGATGATAATTCTGGGTGTCGAAAAACCCAATGCTTTCGAAGCCTCTACAAACTCTACTTCCTTCAAAGCCAATACTTGTCCGCGTACCAAACGGGCCACATCAACCCAAGTAGATAAGCCTACGGCAATAAATATTTGCCAGAAACCCTTACCCAAAGCAAAAGAAATAGCGATAACCAGTAAAAGAGAGGGCAAAGACCAGATTACATTCATTAACCAACTGATGCCTGCATCAACTTTACCGCCATAATAACCGGCAACGGCACCCAGGCTGATGCCAATAAACAGGGAAATTAAAACGGCCATTAACCCTACCGATAGGGAGACACGAATACCTAAAATCAATCGGCTCAGCATATCCCTGCCATACATATCTGTACCCAGCCAAAAGGTTTGCTGATAAACGTTTTTCCCCGAAACCAGTGGATAAGCAACTTCTTCTGCCTGTTCATCCTCACCAATATATTCTCTGGCTAATAGGGTGTTTCCAACTATCCGATGGGCTGTTATGGGAATACTTTTGAAGTTTGCTTCCTGTCCGTATAACATCTTTTCAAAAATACCGACTTCCTTTACTTTGTCGTTTCTACTGATGACCAGAAAGCTGAAGGTCCGCCCTGGCTTCTTATTACTTAGCTGTAAATGCATGGTACTGGCCATTGGCGTTTGATCTGGCGTTATTAAATAGCCAGCAACACCCATTAACATCATCAACAAGATAAAGAGCATACCGCCAAAGGCAAGCTTATTCTTTTTAAATTTTTTCCAGATTTTTTGCGTAGGACTTTGGTTGCTCTTGCTCATTTCACCATTCTTCCCTTCCAGTTGTACTTTCCAGAATTACCTGCAATGCCAATATAAATAAGGTATACAATATGCATGAGGTTGAGTATCGGTAGCAAAGGTAACAGTTCCCTCCTTTTTGCAAATTTAGTAACATCCCATAAAAATATAAATTCTATCACCATCTTCAGCAACAATTGCAGCAACGCTACTTTAAAAAAAGCTGGATTAAACAATCCTGTAAATAGATTTAAAAGAATGCTCAGGTTAAATAACCATACAAAAACCCCCAGAACGATGATGGATTTATTTTTATACCGTGTACTTTTCGAAGCCCAGCGTTTGCGTTGTTGTATAAATTCAGATATGGTAGGTTTGGCCTGTGTATAGACTAAAGCATCATAATTTTTGAGGAAGCCAATTTTATTGTCGTAACGTACAGCCATTTTGTGGAGCAGCAATTCATCATCGCCGGAAGCCAGATCGTCTATACCTTTAAAACCACCAACTTCATAAAATGCAGCCCTTTCATAAGCCAGGTTGGCACCATTACAGGTAGAAGGCTTCTTATTTCCAATGGTAGAAGCGCCCAAACCGATAAGGTATAAAAATTCTAAGGCTTGTGCGCGTTCAAAAAAGTTTTGCTCTGCAGTATACAGTACCGGGGAAGAAATCATTTTATAATCGTTCTCTTCGTAATAGCTTACAATCGTTTTCAACCAGTTTGGTTGCATCCTGCAATCGGCATCGGTGGTGATGATTAATTTTCCACTGGCATCGCCTATGGCAGTTTCTATAGCTTTCTTTTTATAAGAATTGATGGTTTTTTCTTCCTGCAGGCTAATCAGTTTAATTCTTGGGAAGCTGGAAATGATTTGCCCCGTTTGATCGGTTGAATGGTCGTCTATAAAAATAACCTCCATTAATGCCGGGTCATAATCCTGTGCCAGTAGGTCTGCTATGGTTTTAGCAATTTGATCGGCTTCGTTTCTTGCCGCAACAATGATGCTTACCGTTGTTGTGCCTCGCTTAATTACAGTCTTGTAGTTTTTCAATTGATGCCAACCTCTAATAAAAGACAGTACCACCAACAAATACACGAGCGTTAGAAAGGCAGAAAAATAATTAGCTGCGTTGAGTATTTCCAAAGAAATTGAGTTTAAAAACAAAATATGAGCCTAATATAGCAGGAATTATAATATTTATCAGCCAAATGCTGGCAGTGCAGGCTACAACAGCGGCATTTCTATCAGTTACATATTTAAAAAAGAATAATGCGGTCATACTCCTGATACCTATATCGAATAAATCTAAAGATGGCAGGGCCGATTGTACAAAAAACAGAATACAGACCATCATTACGATATCTGTGGCTTGCAGTTCAGGTACCAGCCAGTAAAACATAACAAAATATTGTGTACTGAAAACAACATACCTTGCCAGGCAAAAGAGCAGGATTTTTGATAATTCCACTTTTTTGTAGCGTGCCAACACTTTATAAAAGCGCTGGTATTTCCTGGTCCACCGGATAGACAATAAAATACGATTCAGCCACTTGATATTGAAATATAAAACGAGAAAGAACAAACAAAAAATTGAGGCAAAGGCACTTAAGGCAAGAAATAACTCTGTGTTGAGCAATTTAAATTGATAGACAAACACGCAGAGTGCTATGGAACCAAATACATTGGTTAAAACGAGCTGCCCAATATTACCCACGGCCATTGCGATTACGCCTATAATGCGTCTTTTAGGGGATAAAAAGAATACCCTGCCGCCGTATTCGCCTAAGCGGTTGGGTGTAAAAATAGCCCAGGTTAAACCACAAAACACAGACTCAATAGATTTCCAGAGACTCAGCTTTTCGATGCTTTGTATGAGTCGCTGCCATTTCATTGCTTCTAAGCCCCAGTTCAGTAACATTAGAAAGCACACAAAAGTCATAACGGTTACAATTTCATAACGGGGTATGGTTTGTAACATCAAAAGAAATTCTTTTAAATCATTATTGCTGCTGAGCTTCAAGTAGATAAACCAAAAGGCAAAGAATACAATTGCAATTTTGAGACTATAAGATAATAGCTTTTTATATGGGGCTGTCAAATTTTTACTTTTACTGTCTGCAAATATGCTTAATATTGTTCTATGTTGGTGGAAAAAAAGGAAAGGGTTATCATGGGAATTGATCCCGGCACGGCTGTAATGGGCTATGGGGTGATTTTGGAAAAGGGGAGCAAGATTGAATTGATCACCATGGGGATAGTGCGCATGGAACACCTGGACGATCATTTTTTGAAACTGCAGCGTATTTTCGAGAAAACAATTGTTTTACTGGAGCAGTATAAACCTGATGTTTTGGCTATCGAGGCCCCATTTTATGGCAAGAATATACAGGTGATGTTAAAATTAGGTCGTGCGCAGGGCATTGCCATGGCAGCGGCCTTATCGAAAAAAATTCCTGTAACAGAATATGCACCGAGAAAAATCAAGCAGTCGATTACTGGTAATGGCAGCGCCGGAAAAGAACAAGTAGCGGCAATGCTGCAACGATTGCTGAATTTTAAGGAAACACCAGAATTTTTAGATGCTACGGATGGTTTGGCGGTGGCTGTTTGTCATTCTTTTCAAAGAGTAGACACCAGTGGTAAGGGTAAGTCTTACTCCGGATGGGAAGCTTTTGCTAAGGATAATAAGAAAAGAGTACAGTAAAAAAAGGTATTGAAATCGAGGTTAACGCAATGTTAACGCAATGGTAACGCAATATTAACGCAATGCTGATACAATCAAACACTGCGTTAACATTGTTTAAAAACCCTGTTATGTTTATTTCAATATTGGAGTAGGTTTCTTGTCATCACCCATCGCCACAAAGGAAAACTCACCAGTTACTGCCTTTTCCCTTAATTCAGAATACATTTGCTCTATGTAAATTTCCACTTTCACTTTCATGCTGGTATTACCGATATGAGACACCATCCCTACCAGTTCAATGATGGTTCCGGCAGGGATTGGTTTTTTAAAATCGATTCTGTCGCTGCTCACTGTAACCATTTTCTGGCGACTAAAACGAGTTGCGGTAATAAAAGCAACTTCATCCATTAAATGCATCGCCGTACCACCAAACAGCGTATCGTAATGATTGGTGGTACTTGGAAATACAGCTTTAAAAATTCTCGTTTCTGAAGCTTTTATTTTTTCTTCTATTGTCATGTTATGATGGTTTTCCTTGTGGGTCTTGTTTAAAAAAGACACAAAATTAAGCTATTGAAATTTCAGTTTTGACAGCTACCCGTAAGGTTTTGGCAGCCTTTACCATTTCAATGAGGGCACTTTTTGTTTCTTCCCAGTGCCTGGTTTTTAATCCGCAATCTGGGTTTACCCATAATTGAGCGTCAGGAATTACTGCCCGTGCTTTTTCTAATAAAAACATCATTTCTTTACTGGAAGGCACCCTTGGCGAATGAATGTCATAAACACCTGGTCCAATTTCATTTGGATAATTAAATGCCGCAAAAGCATCCAGTAATTCCATTTGCGAACGGGAGCATTCAATGGTAATCACATCGGCATCCATATTTGCAATATGCTGAATGATGTCATTAAACTCTGAATAGCACATGTGGGTATGTATTTGCGTGGAATCCTGAACACCGCTGGCTGAGATTTTAAAGGCATTGACCGCCCATTGCAAATAATTTTCCCAATCTGCTTTTCTCAAGGGTAAACCCTCGCGTATGGCCGGTTCATCAATCTGGATAATTTTTATTCCTGCCTTTTCAAGGTCTGCAACCTCATCGCGTATAGCAAAAGCTATTTGTTTACAGGTTTGGGCACGGGGTTGATCGTTTCTAACAAACGACCATTGTAATATGGTTACAGGCCCGGTAAGCATGCCTTTAACCAATTTTGGGGTTAGTGACTGTGCAAATGAAGCCCACTTAACTGTCATTGGTTCCTGGCGGTAAACGTCACCAAATATAATAGGTGGCTTTACGCACCTGCTACCATAGCTTTGTACCCAGCCAAATTTAGTAAATGCAAACCCATCCAGCTTTTCGCCAAAATACTCCACCATATCATTTCGCTCAAATTCGCCATGTACCAATACATCCAGACCTATTTCTTCCTGGAAACGAATGGTGGCTATTGTTTCTTTTTCAATCAGGTCCTGGTATACTGCTGCACTAAGCAGGCCTTTTTTCAACTTTGTTCTCCAACTCCTTACTTCCGGGGTTTGTGGAAATGAACCAATAGTTGTGGTAGGAAAAAGTGGAAGCTGCAGGCTTTGCTGCTGTAAAACCTTTCTGTCATCAAAAGGAAGGTTACGGAGACTATCTTTTGCTGTAGCAGCAGCCACCCTTTGCTGTACGGCTGTTTGATGAATTAAAACAGAAGACCTGCGACTGTTGTTTTCTTCTATATTTTGTTGCAGTTTCGCTTCCAGGCTTTCATTTTTATGGGGATTAACCAGTTTACTTAGGGTAACTACTTCAGTTACTTTTTGTTTGGCGAAGGATAACCACTGTTTTATTTCATCCATTAAGGGCTCATTGGCCGTTTCGAGCGACAAATCACATGGCGAATGGATCAATGAACAAGAAGGGGCTAAGATTACCCTCTCCTCACCTAATTTCTCAACAGCGCTATTAATGAGTTTTAAGGCTTGCTCATAATCAGCTTTCCAAATATTTCTTCCATCTACAACACCAATGGAGAGTTTCATTTGGGAAGGAATTACCTCAAAAACAGCTTCTAATTGTTCCGGACAACGAACCAAATCTACATGTATGGCCTGCACAGGTAATGAAAATGCTAATTCTAAATTATCTCGAAGACCTTCAAAATAAGTCGCCACCATCAATTTAAGGTTTGGAAACAAACGCCTTATTTCTTTATAAACCATTAAAAAGGCTCTTTTCTCGTCTTCGGTTAAGTCCATGGCCAAAAAAGGTTCATCAAACTGTACCCATTCTACATTTCTTGCAGATAATTGCTGTAGCAACTGGATGTATACGGGCAATAAATTTTTGATCAGTGAGATCCTATGAAAGCCGGCTTCTTTCTCTTTCCCTAATAGCAGGTATGTGATTGGGCCTAAAATAACTGGTTTGGTAAAAAGCCCCAGTCTTTTAGCTTCCTCATATTCATCAGCAATCTTAGTTGAAAAAAGTTTAAACTGCTGATCTTTATAGAATTCAGGAACAATATAATGGTAATTGGTATCAAACCATTTGGTCATCTCCATGGCAATGATGTCTAATCCGTCTTTTTGATAACCTCTGGCCATGGCAAAATAAAGATCAATTTCTTTATGAGCCCCATTTAAAATGACTTCGTGGTAACGGGATGGAATTGCACCTACCGTTAAAGACATGTCTAATACCTGGTCGTAAAAGGAAAAATCGTTGGAGGGAATAAGGTCAATGCCTGCTTCTTGCTGCAATAACCAGTTTTGTTTGCGGATTTCCCTGGCTACCTGTTCCAGGTTTTGAAGTGTTGATTTGCCTGACCAATATTGCTCGCAGGCTTTTTTGAGTTCTCTGTTGCTACCAATGCGCGGGTAGCCTAGATTGTTTGTTAGCATTTTAATAACTTTTAAAGATTAATAATCTGTTAAAAGCTCTTTTAGCAGGACTTCGCAATGCGCGCTCATTAAAAAAGAGATAGAATTCGTTATAAACAGGCATCTTTCTCCATAGAGAAATGAATAGCCTATAAAATACATAAAAACCTGACCCCTGCTTCAAATCGCGAAAGCATTGTCAATTCGGTTTAGGCAGGTATCCTGACTTGTAACATTTTTACAAACCTTCCCATTCTTCTTAAGAACAGTGGTTATGATGAGTAAAAACCTTTTGTGTTACTTACAGTTGCGCGACAGTTCGTGATTTACACACGATTCCCTATTAATCTACAATTAAGCAAAACCTTTACCGGTTGATAAAGAAATAAAGTAAAGAACTTATGAGGTCAAATATAGCTTAAAAAATGAATTAACACTTATCGGCCCAATCATAATCTTGCAACTAACGGTCAATACCATTTTGCACACCACAATAGATTAAGCTTTTTCCAATCTTCAGCAATAACCAAAAGAGGCATTTCATTTTTTACAATGAAATGCCTCTTTTTAGTTACAGCTTATATAAAATTAAGCTGCTAGTATTTTAAATACTGCTTTACAGCAGATAAATGCACCTACAAGTAAAATAACCCAAGAAACAATGGATAAGATCATTGAATCACCTGCAAAACGAAGGAACACACCAACCATACTGGCAATGATACCAATAACTAATAATTGATAGATAGCGTTTTGATTTGCTCTTTGCATGCTTTCTGTATTGTGTTTTGGTGTCTGATCCATAATATTTTTCTAATTAATGCACAAAAATAATTATTAATTCCTTAATAAGGCATAATCCTTAATAAGTTTTTAAAGCTTTGATCCTTTGTTCTGCTTTTTCATTTTCTTTCAAGTCTTTTCCCTGATAAAATTGCTTCTCCCAATCGCCGTACATAGGGTTTGGGAACACAATATACTTGGTTCCAAACAATTGCTGCGCACGGTCTACTTCTACTTTGGTGTTTTTATTTTCCCTGTAAAACACATTAGAAAGATCACTGAGGTTATCACCACACAACAATAAGATGTTATAGTTCTCCATGATGCTTTTTCGGCGGGGCTCTTTATCAGCAGTCGAGCTATTCAAAAGCAAATGTGCCGCATCAGCATTAGGGAAACCAAAACGTTTTAAATTCTTTAGTGTACCCTCCAATTCTGATGTTAACCTGTTGCTCACATAAAACACCTCTACGTTAAAACGGGCAGCAAACTTAAGAAAGCCCAATGCGCCAGGTATAGTATCTGCAATGCCTTTACTAGTCCAGTTTACCCAATCTTCCTGGTTATAGCTCAGGCCTTTTTGAAGTTCCTTACCCTGAAACGGAGAGTTATCTAAAACAGTTTCATCGATATCTACCACTACACAATTTCGTTTCAGGGTATCTGCAGTTTTCAACTGTTCTAACAACGACAAGCGGGCGAAGTTGAAGGCCTGAAAGGTCAATGCCCGCATTTCACCTGAATGCTGTTGCCATAAAACAGCATTGGTATAATCCCTGAAGCCTGTTTTATTGTTTTTCTGTGCTAATATGCCCAGCGGTAAAAGTAGGGTGATGAAACTAAAGCTCAGAAATCTTTTCATGTTTTAATTTTATTTCAAAATTTATAATCGCCAGTTTGGGCGGTACTGATATACAAAAAGCCTTTATCCGCATGGATAAAGGCTTTTTGTATAATGCTATTTAATTATCCATTTAGGGCTGCAGCACCACTCACAATCTCTGAAAGTTCTGTGGTAATGGCTGCCTGACGAGCCTGGTTGTACGAAAGTTTTAAGGCTTTTAACAAGTCGCCAGCATTTTCTGTTGCTTTATCCATCGAAGTCATCCTTGCACCGTGTTCTGATGCATGTGAATCTAACAATGCTTTAAACAACTGAATTTTGATCGACTTAGGAATCAATTGTTCTACAATTTCTTCTTTAGAAGGCTCCAGGATATAATCTGTATTGGTAGTGATCGCTGCAGTAGTTTCTGCCTTTGGAAGAGGCAATAATTGTTCTGTTGTAACAATCTGCATTGCTGCATTTTTAAAGCGGTTGTAAATAACCTCTACTTTATCAAAATCCCCTTTTTGAAATCCAGCCATGATGGCATCAGTAATTTTAGTTACATTTTCAAAGGTAAGAGCAGCATATACTTCGTTATTGTTTCCAATGACATTGTAATTGCGTTTTTCGAAAAAATCCTGAGATTTCTTACCGATGGCCACAATACTTACATTTCCGTTTTTAAACTGCTCGCTATATTTTTCAGCGATCAAATTATTTGCAGCTTTAATTACGTTCATGTTAAAAGCACCTGCCAACCCACGGTTTGAGGCTACTACTACAATTAACACCTTATTAGGCTCACGTTCCTGAGTGTAGGGTGAGGAAGATCCTTCCAGACTAGCAGAAAGATTTCCTAAGATCTCTTTAAGTTTTGTAGCGTAGGGACGTAATTGTATAATAGCATTGGTGGCACGTTTTAACTTAGCAGCCGAAACCATTTTCATGGCTTTGGTAATCTGCTGTGTAGATTGTACCGACGCTATACGTATTCTTACTTCTTTTAAATTAGCCATTCTTTTTTAATCTTCTGCCAGAGTAAATTAGTATTTACCTACTAGTTCTTTAGCTACTGTTTCTAATACACCAGTAACGCTATCATCCAATTTACCTGCTTTTAAAGCACTTAAAGTTTCAGGGTGACGTAATTCTAACTGTTGTAGATATTCTGCTTCAAATTCTCTAACTTTTTTTACAGGAACTGTACGCATTAAGTTTTTTGTACCGATGTATACAATCGCAACTTGTTTCTCTACTGTTAATGGAGAGAACTGTCCTTGTTTCAAAATCTCCACGTTACGTGCTCCTTTATCTAAAACAGATTTCGTTGCCGCATCAAGGTCTGAACCGAATTTAGAGAAAGCCTCTAATTCACGGTATTGTGCCTGGTCTAATTTTAATGTACCAGCAACCTTTTTCATTGACTTGATTTGTGCATTACCTCCTACACGTGATACCGAGATACCAACGTTTATAGCCGGACGAACACCTGCGTTAAACAAATTAGATTCTAAGAAGATCTGTCCGTCTGTAATTGAAATTACATTGGTTGGAATATAAGCAGAAACGTCACCAGCCTGTGTTTCAATAATTGGCAATGCCGTTAATGAACCACCACCTTTTACGATACCTTTCAACGATTCTGGTAAATCGTTCATTGACTGAGCAATGTCATCATTCTGGTTGATTTTTGCAGCACGCTCTAACAAACGGCTGTGAAGGTAGAAAACGTCTCCTGGATAAGCTTCACGACCTGGTGGGCGACGAAGTAACAAAGAAACCTCACGGTAGGCTACTGCTTGTTTAGATAAATCATCATAAACAATTAAAGCAGGGCGACCAGTATCACGGAAGTATTCGCCAATCGCAGCACCTGAGAAAGGAGCATAAAATTGTAAAGGAGCAGGGTCTGCCGCTGAAGCGGAAACAACAACTGTATAAGCCATTGCACCATGTTCTTCTAATGTACGAACAACGTTTGCTACAGTACTTGCTTTTTGACCACAAGCAACATATATACATAAAACAGGATTTCCTGCTTCGTAAAATTCTTTTTGATTGATAATGGTATCAATACAAACGGCAGATTTACCAGTTTGACGGTCGCCAATTACCAACTCACGCTGACCACGACCAATTGGAATCATTGCATCAATAGCTTTGATACCTGTTTGCAATGGCTCATTAACCGGCTGACGGTAAATTACACCTGGTGCTTTACGCTCGATCGGCATTTCGTAAGTCTGGCCTATAATAGGTCCTTTACCATCGATAGGCTCGCCCATTGTATTAACTACACGGCCTAACATACCTTCACCAACTTTAATAGAGGCAATCTTTTTGGTTCTCTTGATGGTATCACCTTCTTTGATGTTGTCTGATTGACCTAACAAAACCACACCAACGTTATCTTCTTCAAGATTCAATACAATACCTTGCAAACCACTTTCAAATTCAACAAGCTCGCCTGATTGAACTTTAGTTAAACCATAAACACGGGCAATACCATCACCCACTTGTAATACAGTACCAACTTCTTCTAATTCAGCTTCTGATTTAAAGCCCGCCAATTGTTGCCTGATAATTGCCGATACTTCGTCTGGTCTTACCTCTACCATAATTTATATTTTCTATTGTAAATCAGTAAATTTTTATCTTTTATATTTTTGAATTATACCACGCCCTGGGCAAATTCGTTTTTTAATTTATTTAACCCGCTGGCTATACTTGCATCAAATTGCTTATCGCCAACTTTCAGAATAAAACCACCAATTAGGTTTGAATTCACTTTTTCTTTGATCACCACTTCGTTTGCGCCCAATTCCTTTTTCACCAAAGCAATAATTTCCACTCTGTTTTCGGCAGTAAGCGCTATTGCTGAACTCACCTCTGCAGTAACAATGCCCTTAATTGTATTGTATTGGGTAACAACTTGTTTTGAAGCTGAAAAAACGATGGCCGAACGACCTTTACTTACCATTAGTTTCAAAAATGAAATGGAAATGGTGTGCACCTTGTCCTGAAATAAATCAACCAGTATACCTGCTTTTTTATCAATCGGGACAATCGGGTTAGTAAGAATAGCTTCTAATTCCGGGTTATCATCAATCACCTTAGAAATTAAAGCCATATCTCCTTTTACTTCTTCCAGAGATTTATTTTCAATGGAAAGATCGATGACGGCTTTGGCGTATCTTGATGCTGCTTTATTTTCTGACATTTTAATCTTCTTTAGCTAATTGATTGCAATTAGTTTAATTCAACATCTTTTAAAAGATTGGCTACCAAATCTTCTTGTTTAGCCCTGTCTTGTAACTGACCACGTAAAACGCGTTCTGCAATTTCAAGGGAAAGTGAAGAAACCTGGCTTTTCAATTCATATAAAGCAGCTTTCTTTTGGTTTTCAATTTCATTTTTCGCTTTATCAATCAATTTAGCACCCTCAGTCTGAGCCTGAGTTTTTGCCTCATTAACAATGCTATCTTTTAAAGCTTTAGCCTCTTTCAACATCAAATCGCGTTCTGCACGTGCAGTCTTCATCAACTCCTCATTTTGAGCTGTTAAACGAGCCATTTCTTGTTTAGCAAGTTCTGCTTTGTTTAATGCTTCGTCAATAGATTGCTCCCGCTCTTTAATTGCCGCTAATATTGGTTTCCAGGCAAATTTACCTAAAATAAACATTAACAATAAAAACGCTATTGTTTGAAAAATAACTAAACCAATTTCAGGTACTAATAATTCCATTTTCTATATTTATATCTTGTGTTGTCTTCTTTAAAAATTTGTACCCGATTTTGCAACCGGGTACAAGTTTATCTAGCCATTACCCATTAGGGCAACTACTACTGCGAAAAGCGCAACAGCCTCAACGAAGGCAGCAGCGATTAACATTGCAGTTTGGATTTTAGAGGCAGCTTCTGGTTGACGAGCAATACCGTCCATTGCAGAACCACCAATTCTTCCGATACCTAGACCAGCGCCAATCGCAGCTAATCCAGCACCAATTGCAGCAATACTTCCTGTAATCATGATTTTATATATTAATAGTTGTTAAAAAAATTCAATTAATGGTGTTCTTCTATAGCCATACCAATAAATAAGGCCGATAAAATAGTAAATATAAAAGCTTGGATAAAAGCAACCAATAACTCAATTGCGCCAATAAAGACAGCAAATGCGATAGAAATAGGTGCGATATACAAACTGTTGAAAACGAATATTAAACAAATTAATGATAACATTAAGATGTGACCTGCTGTGATGTTTGCAAACAAACGAATCATTAACGCAATGGGTTTAGTAAAAATACCAACTATCTCTACTGGTATCATCACAATCCACATCAACTTAGGAACGTCTGGTGCAAAAATATGCTTCCAGTAATATTTATTACCGTTAAATACAGTCAACAAAAAGGTAGCTAAAGCAAGTATCATGGTTACAGCTATATTACCTGTAAGGTTAGCCCCACCTGGTAAGAAAGGTATCAATCCTAACATATTATTAAACCAGATAAAGAAAAATACAGTAAGTAAATAGGGCATAAAACGCTCATATTTATGTCCTAGATTTGGTTTGGCTATATCATCACGAACGAAGATGATAATTGGCTCCATCCAGGATTGTATTCCTTTTGGTGATTTGCCGTAATTCTTTTTATAACCATTGGCTACGGATAAAAACACAGCAAGGATAATTCCTATAGAGATTAATAAAGTGACAACATTTTTTGTAATGGATATATCCAATAACGGACGAGCGTTCAAGGCATGGTGTTTCTCATCTAGCTCAACATATTGACCGTGTTCATTTGGAGTGGCAGATGCATGGTAGATTTTCTCGTGCATTTTAACAAAGCGCTGACCGTCTTTTTCGACAACAACTTTAGCATCATCATCATATTGAAAAGCACCTGAACTGAAATTTACTAAACCGCTTTTTGTGTATATGATTACGGGTAGCTGAATATAGTACTGTCCAATTACATGCCAGCTATGTGAATCAGCAATGTGATGCAAGGCAAATTTACCAATGTCAAACTTCTCCTTAGCTTGTGGCTCTGAATGAGTGTCGACGGTCACTTGTGTACTGTCCACTTGCGAAAAAGCAGGGGAAGAAATAGAAAAAAACGCTAAAAAAAGCGTAAAAACAACAATTAGCCTATTCACTTTATTATCAAAAACGTGGTTACAATCCATTTACTCGCAGATTTTTACTATTTATTTTGGTGGCGCAAGTTACGTAACAAACAGTATATTTCAAAGCAGCTAAACAATAAATATAAAGAAAAAAAGTTGAGAACAAATACGAGGCCACTTCCGGTACTTTTAAGGCTGTAAATCAGCACGAAAGCCATAGAAAAAAGCATTTTCAACGCTATTGACCCCATGATGGCCATTATTCCAGTTTCAGGACTACTTTTTGTACCCAAATAAACCATCAAATAGGCGATATAGGTGATGCCACCGAGGAAGCCAAACACAAGCCAGAACTTAGGGACTAGCATTGTCTTTTCGGGAAAAAGGAATGGTAAATAATAGGCAATAATACCTAAAACCAAACAATATAAAAAGTAACTCAATGTAAACTTGCTTAAACTCAAATCAGTATATTTTTTACAAAAGTATGAAAATAGCGTTTGTGAGTGCTGCTTATTTTTTATTCAATTGTTTAATAACCTGATATAAAGACAAAATTACGCCTAGCAGACTAAAGATTGCCGTAAAAATTGGCTTCTTATTTTGTTGATGTTGATCAATCTTATGCCCTATAAATGCAAATAAACCAATCGTAGCCAACATTTGGAAGCCCATACCGGAATATTTAACCATACTACTGGAAGTGTTCTCCTCTTTATTTGCATTAGGATCTTTCATACCGCTAACAAATTAATTAATTGAAATAATTTAAAATTAATTGCTGAATAAAATATTTTTGCTTACTTTTTATTGATATTGATTCAATCTATACATTTGAAACACTCTTTTATTCCTAGTTTAAAGATAACATTTATTTGCTTCAGCATTAGTTTGCTTTGCGCTTGTGCTACGCAAAAAGACACCTTTACTAGTAGGGGAATGCAAAACATTACCGCAAAATACAATTATTTATATAATGCTAATTTAATTTTAAAAAATTACGAAGAGACATCCAATGACAGTTACTCCACTAACTATCAACAGGTTTTACCTATTTACCTGACAACAGACACAGCGGTAGCACATACACAAGCGCTTGATAAAATTATTGAAAAGGCACGAACGGTCATCGCTGAAAAAAGTTATAATAAATATATGGCAGATTCTTACCTGCTTTTAGCGAAGGCTTATTTTTTTAAGGGCAATTACTTTTTGTCACTGGAGTATTACGACTATGTAGTACAAAATTATGCAGCTGATCTACCCATTTATCTAATGGGATTAGATGGAAGTGCACGGAGTTTAATGCAGTTACAAAATTTAGTTCACGCAAACCCTATTTTAGATACCCTGGAAGCAAAACTGCCTGAGGTAAAGAAAAATAAGGTAAACCCACTAGCTACTTTGGCACAAAGCAAAATTATAAAGGGAGAATTTGGTGCCGCAATTATATACCTGCAGGCGGCATTAAAGGAAGGCATTGGAAAAAACCAAAAAAACCGCTGGTATTATATTCTGGCTCAACTCTATGAGGCTGAAAAAAATTACTCAAAGTCACTTTACTATTATAAAAAAGTTGAAAAGAGTAATGCGCCTTTTGATTTGTATTTCAATGCGTTATTGAACAGGGTTAAATTGAATGGATCAGGAAAAGAAAATAAAAAAAGCATAGCGTCGAAACTTGAGGCCTTGATGAAAGAGGATAAAAATAGAGGCTTTCTGGATCAAATTTATAACCAACTGGCAATTATAACTGAAGAAAATGCAGGATATAGCCAGGCAGAAAAATATTACCAGCGTGCAATTAAGGAAAACATAAACAATCAGTACCAAAAAGGCTTTTCCTATCTGCAACTGGCCGAACTTTATTTTAAGCAATTCAAAAATTACCCGAAGGCGAAAGTTTATTTTGATAGTGCCTTAACCATCCTCCCTAAAAACTACCCGGATTATGAAATAATCCTAAAAAAAGGAAAAAACCTGGAATACTTGAGTAAACATTATGCCATAATTGCCCAACAAGAAGTGTTGCAAAAGCCTGCAAAACTTCCGGAAGTAACCGAAGAAACTATGCAGTTTTCTTTTGATCTTAAAAATCAGAGCAGCAATAATGTTACTTTTTATTTTAGCAATCCAACTGCACTTAGTCAGGGCTTTTCTGACTTTAAAAAACAATGGGGTAACAGAAAGTTAGCAGATAATTGGCGTCAAAGCATTCACAGTACAATTTCAACAAACACGTTTAATGACAATAGTTCCGGATTGCCATTAAATCCTGATGCAGAGCAGCAGCTTACAACTTTGCCCCTTACACCAGAATTACTGGCGGCCAGCGATGATATCATACTGGAAGCTTACCTTGAAATTGCCAGTTATTACCAGTATGATTTAAAAGATCAGGCCGAAGCGGCAAAAATATATCAATTGCTACAGGAAAAGTTTCCAGAGAACAAAAAGGTTGCAGCAATGCAAAAAAGTACTGACCCGGTGTTGTCTGCAAAAAGAGCCGAACAGGAATTTGACCTCCTGCGAAAATACAATTTGGCTTTTGATACTTATGAAAAAAGAAATTACAAGAAGGTCATCGAAGACGTAAACACCATTTTAATTGCTGGAACCGATAATGCTTTCGCTGCACAGTTTTCGTATTTGAAAGCCCTTGCTATTGGCAGAACTTATCCGATTGATAGTTTGATTGCTGCTTTCAAAAACAATCCCAGCCTTTTTGATCATGACCCGATAATTGGCCCATTAGTAAGAAGTCACCTTGCTTATATTCAACAGCACCTGGTACAGTTTAAAGCAAGAACAATTGCAATAGTTGATACGGACGCATCTGAACTTCCGTTTTTGGATCAGCATTTGCTGAATTCCAGTTTAAACCCATCCCTACCAAAAACACAACGAAAAGCCTTACCTTCGCCTATTGTTAAAAAAGAAGAGCAGTTAATTAACGTGGTAAAGAAAAATATAGTAGCCGGAAGTGTATTTAATAATACTCCCTCCAACAGCTATTATTTTGTAATTGCAGTAACCAATACAAGTACCACTTTAAGTTCATCGCGATTCGGCATAGGCCAGTTTAACCGCGGAAATTACGCTGATATTGGGTTAAAACATCGATTAATAGAATTTGACAATGATCAAATCATTTACGTCGGGAACTTTAGTAATTTTGAAAATGTAAAAATATATGCTGATGGAATTACACCACAACTTCAACAGATAATGAAGGTTCCAGCCAATAGCTATAACAGCTTCATCATCAGCAAAGAAAACTTTGAAAAAATAAACAACACAATCCTTTTAAACGAATATATAGAATTCTATAAAAATAATTTTTAAAAATGAGCAATCCCCTGTCGTCAGCAGATATTAAAAAATACAACTTTACCATTTGGAAGTTATTAATAACAGGTATCGTTCTGTTTGCCATATTCATTGTTTCTATCGGTTTTGGTGTTTTTGGCACCCTCCCTTCTTTCAGAGATATAGAGCATCCAAAAAGTAACCAGGCCACAGAAATTGTTGCCGAAGGTGGTAAAGTAATGGGTACTTATTTTGTACAGAACCGCTCTAATGTAACTTATCCCGAAATATCTCCTTTTGTGATCAATGCCCTAATTTCTACCGAAGACACTCGTTTTAAGGAACACTCTGGCATTGACTTTAAACGTACTTTCACCATTATTTTTTATAACCTGATCGGTAAAAAACAAGGAGCGAGTACCATTACCCAACAGTTGGCATTGAATCTATTTTCGGAAGAGGGAAGACAAAAAAACTTCTTTAAGCGATTAATGCAAAAGTTTCAAGAATGGGTAATTGCAGTGAAACTAGAAAGAAACTATACGAAAGAAGAAATCATTACGATGTATCTGAATACGGTTGATTTTGGCAACCAGGCTTATGGTATAAAGTCGGCCGCCAGAGTTTATTTTAACACCACTCCCGATCAATTAAGCGTTACCGAAGCTGCTACTTTAGTGGGCCTGCAAAAAGGCATTACCCGTTATTCTCCAACCAGAAATCCTGACCGTTCTTTAACTCGCCGAAATACAGTAATGGCGATGATGGTAAGAGCCAATAACCTCACTGCGGAACAATTTGATATTGAAAAACAAAAACCGCTTGGCCTTGAATTCAATGCTGCCAATGTGAGTGATGGCATTGCCCCTTATTTCAGGTCTGTGTTGAAAAATGAAGTCAGGAAAGTTTTTGAAGAACGCTCTATTCTTAAGGCAGATGGCACACCATACGACCTTGACCGGGACGGTTTAAGAATTATTACGACCATCAATTATGACATGCAGGTTTATGCAGAGGAAGCACAAAAGGAATATATGAAACTGCTGCAGGCACAATTTACAAAAAGTTGGAAGGGCAGAAACCCTTATAAAGGTAAAGAACTGCAAATTGAACAAGGTATCAAAAGATCTGACCGTTACAAGGCCTTAAAACTGGAAGGAAAATCAGTTGAAGAAATTAAAAAGGATTTCAACACTCCTACCGAGCTAAGTATATTTACCTGGAAAGGAAATATTGATACCTTAATGAAGCCTATAGATTCCGTAAAATACTATAAAATGCTGTTGCGCAACGCGATGATGGTTATGGATCCTCAAACAGGATACATTAAGGCATGGGTTGGCGGCATTAATTACGAACATTTTAAATATGATCAGGTAAAAATGGGTACACGCCAGGTGGGTTCCACGGCAAAACCTTTTACCTATGCTGTAGCTATCGACAATGGTTATTCGCCTTGCTATACCGTGATGAATGAGCCTGTGAGTATTGATGTTCCTGGTGGACAGCCATGGGTGCCGCGTTCTTCTGGTACAATTCCTGGGCCTATTACTTTACAAAAAGCTTTGGCCAATTCGCAGAATTACATTACCGCTTATTTGATGAAGCAGGTTGGCCCAACGGCAGTGTCAACGCTTGCCCAAAAAATGGGGATAACTTCTGATGTCCCTGCCTATCCTTCTATTGCATTGGGTTCTTTTAATGCCTCCATCTATGATATGGTAGGTGCTTATAGTGTTTTTGCTAACAAAGGGGTATGGACAGAACCTACTTACATTCTGCGTATTGAGGATAAAAATGGCATTGTATTGTACGACAAACGGCCAAGCGTGCATCCGGCTTTAAATGAAGAAGTAGCCTACGTAATGACCCGCATGTTAAGAGGGGTGGTACAAAATGGTACAGGTTCCAGGTTAAGTTATAAATATGGTATCAAAACCCCAATTGGTGGGAAAACAGGAACAACTCAGAATAATTCGGATGGTTGGTTTATGGCTATCACACCACAATTGGTAGCTGGTGTTTGGACGGGCTGTGAAGACCGTGCCTTCCATTTCATTAGCACCCGTGAGGGTGAAGGTGCCAATACTGCCTTGCCTATTTTTGCAGGCTTTATGAAACGTGTATATGCCAATCCTAAGTTAAAAATTGGTAAAGAAGATTTTGCAGCGCCTAAAAATGGGACTTCCATCGTTTATGATTGCAATCAATACCAGCTGCAGGATTCAACTAAAACTACGCAAGAAGATAAATTAGGCTTTTAATTTTTAGATCCTTATCCCCCCTTCCAATGAGTGCTTTCGACCATAAAACGGCTCTTGCCGATATTCCGCACCGGCCTGGTGTTTACCAGTTCCGGGATGTTGAAGGCATCCTAATTTATATCGGTAAAGCCAAAGACCTGCGTAACCGTGTAGGCTCCTATTTTAATCAGGATAACCAGATGAATGGTAAAACCAAGGTCTTGGTTTCTAAAATCAGGAACATTACTTTTACCATCGTTGACACTGAAATTGATGCATGGCTGTTGGAAAACAGCCTGATTAAAAAACACCAGCCAAGGTATAACATCATGTTGAAAGATGACAAGACCTACCCTTGGATCATCATCAAAAAAGAACCTTTTCCAAGGGTGTACTGGACCAGAAACCGGGTAAAAGATGGCTCGACTTATTTTGGCCCTTATGCTTCTGTTGGCATGATGCATACCATTCTGGACCTGATAAAAGAAACTTATCCTTTGCGCACTTGTACGCTCCCCTTAACACCTGCAAATATTGATGCCGGTAAGTTTAAAGTTTGCCTGGAATACCAAATTGGTAATTGTAAAGGACCTTGTCAGGCTTACCAAAAGGAAGATGACTACAACAAAAACATAGAAGAGATCAAGGAAATTCTAGGTGGAAAAATTGGGAATGTAATCAAAGACTTGAAGCAGATCATCAAAAATGCAGTTGTGGAACTTAATTTTGAATTGGCACATCATTTTCAGCTCAAACTGCTGGTACTGGAGAAATACCAAAGTAAATCTACCGTAGTAAATAGTTCCATTACCAATATTGATGTGGTGAGCATTGCTTCTGATGAACGATATGCCTTTGTAAATTACCTCAAGATTATAAATGGTAGTATTATACAAGCGCAAACTATTGAGATCAAAAAGCGACTTGATGAAACGGATGAAGAACTATTAACACTGGCTATCACAGAATTCCGGACAAAATTCGAAAGTACTTCCAAAGAAATCATAGTTCCTTTTGAGATTACCGTATCTGATCCTGAGCTGAGGTTTACAGTACCTAAGGTTGGGGAGAAAAAAAGCCTGCTGGAGCTTTCCCAAAAAAACGTGATTTATTTTAAGAAAGAAAAGCTGAACCAATATGAGAAGCTCAATCCAGATTTAAGGTCTGACCGTATTCTAACGCAAATGCAGAAGGATTTAAGGCTAACCAGGCTTCCACAGCATATAGAATGTTTTGACAACTCCAATTTTCAGGGGGCATACCCTGTGTCAGCAATAGTTGTTTTTAAGGATGCCAAGCCTTCTAAAAAAGATTACAGACACTTTAATGTTAAAACCGTAGAAGGCCCGAATGATTTCGCCACAATGGAGGAAGCAGTTTTTAGGCGATACAAGCGGATGCTAGACGAAGAGCAGCCATTGCCTCAACTGATCATCATTGACGGTGGTAAAGGACAGTTGTCTTCCGCTATGGCGAGTCTAAAGAAGTTAGGGATAGAAAAACAGGTGACAATAATTGGAATAGCTAAAAGACTGGAAGAACTTTACTATCCGGGGGATAGTTTTCCTTTGTACCTGGATAAGAAATCAGAGACTTTAAAAGTTATTCAGCAACTGCGTGATGAGGCCCATCGTTTTGGAATTACTTTTCACAGGAAGAAAAGAGATCAAGGCACGCTTAAAACTGAGTTGGAAAGTATTGCAGGGATTGGAAAAACAACGGCGGACAAACTCTTGCGCCACTTTAAATCTGTAAAGCGGATTAAAGAGGCACAAGAGCAGGAATTGGCTGAAGTATTAAATAAAACGCAGGTTAAAACACTTTTGGAATACTTTAATAAGTAAGTAATCCATTAGTATTTCCACATCCGCTTTTGAAATTTGTCCAAAGACTTTTCTATCCTTTCAGATTCTGCAATCAACTTTGGATCTTTAGGATCAGTTGCACCCAGAATCTCCATGATTGTTTTATTTCCTGGATTGGTCTCTTTAACAATAATACTGGAAAATAAACGCCTGGTAAAAAAATCATCGTAAGTCATAACCGAAGCGTCATTACGTGGGTTCAACAACCTTTTCTTGCTGAGTATTTCCCTGGCTTCATCAAAATAGATCCAAAATACAGGCTGCCAGTTTCCTTCAACCATTTTCATTGGAGCAATTCCAACAATTCGTGGTTCAAATACGGCACGCTTGATATCCAAAATCCAGTCTTCTTTGATCCTGTATTTAGAGAAATCATCTGGCCTTAACCTTTTGAGTGTTGGCTTTGCGAGTTTGCCTGTAATTTGATCTTGCGAGCCTTCGGTGTATCCTCTAGCATTTTGCAAGGCTTCTTGAGCGGTCAAAGCAATTTTAAAGGAATCATTATCTTCTAAAACTCTCCCAGCTATAGTATCTTTTGAAGAATATGCGGTAAGTTCCTCATCCTGAATAGCAGTAAGAAATATTTCAATCAATTTATACTGATCATTATTTAAAACACTATTCACAGAATCTGTTAAATCCATTTCCCGCCAGATACGTTTAGAATAATAAACATCTTCTTCCCGAACAGCTGCATATGGTACAACAGTATTGCTATCTACATCTATACGTGCAGAAAAGCCATCTTTTGGTGGTGTTTTAGTTTTTTTAATTACCAATGGGGCAGCTGTATTTGCTGTGGTTTTTGTTGACTGCGCAAAAGAAATTGATCCTAATGTCAACAAACCGAGTGTATACAAAACCTTATTCATCATAGCTATCTTGTTATAAATGTTATATTATCAAGCACCTTTTGTCTACCATCAGGGCCTTCACAAACAATATCTTTAAAAATCACTGTAGCCCCCGGCTTAATAGAACTCAAGGCACCTTTAATTTGGCCATTGAAGCCCGAGCCACTACAGGATATACTTACCGCATCTGAACGTGGATTTATAAATGTGGCAGAAAATCGGAGCACTTTATATTTAACATCAAAAACGAAATCTTCCAGGAGTGTTTCCATTTGGCTGGCAGACTCCAACCATTCAACTTCTACACTACCACCAGATTTACCACGAACCATTGCTTTTGGGGTAGGTAATGCTTTTACCCTAAACCTTTGCGATCCAAGAGTAACGGTCTTACCAGCATTATTAGCTGTAACATTAATACTCACTTCTTTGCCAATCTGGGCACCACCTACGTTGACAATATATTTACCATTAGCACCACTCATACTACCACCACTGATACTTGCCTTGACACTCTCTAATGGAAAGCCGGCAGCAGAAACGGAAAAAGGATTAGCTATACCAGCATAAATGACATTCATTTTATCTGGAGAAACCGTTGCTGAAGGCTTTGCAACCTGATAAGTTTGTTCCGGTGTTCTGTATTCTTTAATTTTTCCGTCTGTTTGTTTGACCCTTATAATACCTGCCCATTTGAACACACCAACACTTGAAGTGCCACCAGAGTAACTTCCTTTACCATCTTTTATGGCTAGGTTATTACCATTTACCCTGATTTCCGGACTAGACTTAGAGTCACTTGCCGTTAAAAATACTTCGGCCTTGTACGGCTGTCCCTGGATAACATAAGAAGTTGGTGCTACAGCAACCGCAGCAAACTGATCTAAATTAACGAGCGACTTATCCATGTTACCAAATAATTTTTTAACCACTTCAGCTTCTGCATTTTTAGTGTCAGCTTGAATTTTCGTCAATATGGTATTGGCTGCCGTTAGAGGAGTGCCTTCACCAAAATTAATATCTGACCATTCTCTTTTACCATTAACATGTTTTGTAGCATCCTTAGCCTCCAGGGTAAATGTTACAGCTTTACGATCTTCAGGATTTAATAAGCCGATTAGCTTTTCACGAGTTTCATTGATTTTAGCCTGTAACTTTTGCCCTTCTTTTTTATTGATCATGATGTCCTGGGCAATATCTTGATTAGCCCTTTCTACCAGATCACCAGTCTCTGGATCAATGCCATTACCCTCTTTTTCAAATTGTTGCTTCAAACTTTCAATTGCACTATTGAGTTCCTCAGCATAAGCTTTAGCCTTATTTGCTTTTTCCCAAATCGGCTGCGCCCTTTCAGGCTCATCTTTTAATTTCGTGTTTTGAAAGGCAGAGAATAACTGTTCAACACTTGTATTAACGTTTGATTTAGACGCTTCCAGACTGTCATTAATATTTTTGAAGGCGTTTAATATTGTATCAGACACATTCAAGGCAAGCATGGCTAACAATACCAAATACATGACATTGATCATCTTCTGCCTTGTGGTCTCTTTTGCTCCTGCCATTATCGCTCAGTTAATTGATTAAACACGTGGTTGATTCATCGCAGTCAGCATATTACCATAAATAGCATTCAGAGAAGAAAGGTTTTTTGCCAATTTACCCACTTCATCCTTGAACTGTTTAGAATCTTCCATCGATTCGTTAAAATTGTTCATGGTTAATGAAAGGTTCTGGTAGAATTTATTCATGGACTTTAGGTGAGCCGTAGAGTCTTGAAGTTCCAATTCATAGACTGCATTTAAAGCAGAAAGATTTTTAGCCAGCGTATTAACCTGTTCATGGTAAGCTTTAGCGTCACCAGTATTTTGTCCCATTTCTACCAATTGTGCTGTTGCCTTCCCAAAAGCCTGATTTAAATGATCAAAACCAGCTGTAGCAGTTTTAATTTTTTGTGTAAACTCATTACTTGCCTCCGCGGCATCAGCTACTCGTGAAATAGACGCTACTTTATCGCCAAATGTTCTTAGTCCAGCACCCAGGCTTTCTATCAATTCAGGCCCTATTTTAGCATCAGACATCATTTTATCCAAAGCAGCAGTATGGGAAAAAGAGGGTTGATTTACAACCACAGAACGCGAAGCAGCAACAGGTAATTCACCTGTAAAATCTTCACTTAATTCTGGATAAACTTTTTTCCATTCCGGGTCGGGTTTTGGCGGAAAAAATCCTGTTACAAAAAATAAAATCGCTTCAATTCCGAGGCCAAATCCTATAATATAATTTCCCCATATTCCTCCGAGGTGGAGAATTTTAAAAAGCACGCCAATAATTACAATACTGGCACCCCAGGAAATTGCTTTGTGTAACCAATCAGTTTTAACTTGTTCTGCCATCTTAAGTTTAAATTAAAAATTATTTAATATTAGTGCCGGGATATGATGCAACACATCGGAATCCAATGTAAGATCTTGGTTGATCTTGGAATTCATAAGTAGATACTGAATTTTGTAAAAAGTAAGCGATGTCCTTCCAAGAACCTCCCTTAACTACTTTACGCTTCAAATACTTACTGTCAGTTGGTTTTGCAGCATAAGTGAAATTTGGATTAAAGTCATTCAACAAGCCAACTGATGAAGGATTATAAGCGGTGGCGGTCCATTCGGATACGTTTCCAGACATATTATAGAGCCCAAAATTATTTGGTGAATAAGACCTAACGTTTACTGGAAATAAACCGTAGTCAGGGGTATAAATACCCGCATCATTTTTAAAGTTGGCTAATAAATGGCCTTTATCGCCATTAAGAAGATCGCCATCCCAAGGATATTTTGCATCTTGTTCGCCTGCTTTTGCTGCATATTCAAATTCGGCTACAGTAGGTAACCTGAATTCAAGTTTTGGTTGTTTTCTAGAACCTCGGTTACCAGCATACTTTCTAGTAAGCCACATACAATAGGCATTAGCCTGTTCCCAGGTTACTCCTACAACAGGAAAATCATTAAATGCTGGATTATTGAAGTAATCTTTAACCATTGGATCATTTTCAGAATAACCATAATCAACCTTCCAGGCTAAAGTATCTGGATAAACTTTGATTGAAGGAAATTCATTGGCTTTAGAAGGATCTGGATTATCTACATAACTTTGAATAAAGTCTCTACGGTTTTTATTTGGGTCATTTCTTCCAGCAGCGGCAAGATCCATATTAATAAAGATAAAAGAATACCTTATTTTACGAATATCAATTTCTTTTTTACCAAGCAAAGCATCATCACCTGTATAATACATATTAGCAAGTTTATCTGCGTAACCTTTGCTCCCATTACGCCAGAGCAGCTTTCTATTTTTCCAGTTAATTTGTCGCTGGGAAGTTAAAGTTGCGCCACCTTTTGTTGTTGAAACGGGCTTAAACAGATTAGGGGCTACAGTTGGCCCAAGCATTGTAATGGCAACAGAATCTCTTACCCAATGAACAAATTCACGGTACTGCTCATTAGAAATCTCCGTTCGATCCATAAAAAAAGCACTGATCGACACCATTCGTCCAGGAGCTCTAAGCGTGTCCATGATCTCAACAGGAAGACCAATAAAGGTTTGACCAGCAGGTATTGAAGCCATATCTCTATTGTGAGGAGAATAAACCTTATTTTTCTTAACCCTTACCCATCTTGACTGTGCATGGCTAACTGTTATAATACTGGATAGGAATATAGCGGTAGCTATGAATCCCCGAAGGTAACTTTTTCTCATATAAACTATAGCAATTATAAGCAATTTTATAAATAAACAATGACAAAAACAAAGTCTATTGACAATTAATTAGGAGAGAGTTAATTGTATATAATTTTTACTTATTTGATTTTTTAATATAATTATCAATTGCCATTATCATAGAGGGGGCTTCAGGGCTTGGTGCTGCAATATCTACAATTAAACCCGCATCTGTTACAGCTTTATGGGTATTTACACCAAAAGCTGCAATTCTTGTTTGGTTTTGTGCAAAGTTTGGAAAATTAACGAACAAGGACTGTATGCTGGATGGACTAAAAAAAGCAATCACATCATAAAAAACCTCTGCAAGATCTGAAAGATCACTCACAACAGTTTTAAATAAAACCGCCGGGGTAAAATCATACCCGTTTTTTTGAAGAAACTTCAAGGTATCTTCAGTAGCCATGTCAGAACATGGGTAAAGAAATTTCTCAGTAGCATGTTTCTTCAACACCTCTGCAAGATCAGCTGCGGTTTGCTTTCCAAAAAATATTTTCCTTTTACGGTACTGAATATATTTTTGGAGATACAAAGCTGTAGATTCAGATATACAAAAGTACTTCAAATCTGAAGGCACATCATACCTCATTTCCTCACATATCCTAAAAAAATGATCTGCAGAATTCCTACTTGTAAAAACTACTGCCGTAAAGTCACCAAGGTTAATTTTATCTTTTCTAAAATCCCTGGCTGGAATACCTTCAACATGAATAAATGATCTGAAATCAATTTTTAAATTGAATTTTTTTGCCAAATCAAAATAAGGCGACTTCTCTGTTTCAGGCTTTGGTAAAGTAATCAAAATACTTTTAACCTTGCGTAACCGATCTTCTTTGTTTTCCTGCATTATCTTATTAAGCGTTATAAACCTACTGCCTTGATTAGTATTAAAATAGGACAGATTTCGAGGGCACAAAAGTACAAAAATAAATAGACCTTTGAAAACCGATAGTGAGATAAAACATTTACACCTGCCCTAAAAAATTGAAAAGTAAATATTAACCCTACCATGATTAACGATATTATAATATAATTCAACCCATATCTTAGTGAGGATAAGGCAAATGCCACTACTAAAGGAATGAACAATAAGGATAAATTAAAATAACTTAAATATAATATGATGATATATTCGTGAACAGCCTTTTGTATATTAAATAAATGCCCTAAAAATTTCAAAAGGATAATCTTACAAGTGTAAAGAATAATAATCATGACAGATATTGTCAGAAAAAAATTAAACCCACCTGCCCCATAAGACACGTGGTAATATTGAGTAACCAGGTAAAAGAACATACCTAATGTAAATCCAAACTGTATAAACAAAAGTAAAAAAGGCCAGGAAGTAAATAGATTATCCTCCTTATACAAATTATTTAAAACTCGGTTACTAAAAAAAGCCTGCACAATACTGTAAAGTGGTCTGGAAAAGTACCTTTTCAAAACAGCAAAAACCAAAAGTAAAAAAGCGATGAAACTTATGATCCATACTTCACCTTTTGGCAAAGGCTTACCCTCTTTATATAAGCTTTCTTTTTCTCCTTTATCATGTATTGTAAACCACGGACTTTTGTCCGATTTACTATAAACATTAGCCTTTAAAATACTGTCCATCAAAATAGTCGAGCTCAGCAAAGAGTCTGGCAATATCCAGGTATGGCTTATAATTGAATCAGTTACAAACTTTTGACGAGCATAAAATGCGGAATCTTTCGTTACCCGATTGGGTATAACTTTCTTGAATTCTTTAACAATACTATCGGATTGCAAAGGCACAGGAGTAACTTGTGCCTGCAAATTCCAGGTACAAGTTCCTATAAAACACCATAAAAGTAAAATGAAGGTCTTCAACGCTGCAAAACTAAGTTATTATTAGCTAATTAAACAATTCTAATAAATCCTTTCTTGTAAGTTGTTTCAATGTATTCTGTTCCGTTTTAATCAGGTCATTTACAAGATCCTTTTTAGTTTCCTGCAAGTGCATGATTTTCTCTTCTATGGTATCGGGACAAATAAGCCGTACAGCGATGACGTTTTTCTTCTGTCCTATACGATAACTTCTGTCAATTGCCTGGTTTTCCACTGCAGGGTTCCACCAGGGATCCACCAAATAAACATAATCAGCCTCTGTCAAATTCAATCCCATGCCACCAGCCTTTAAACTAATTAAAAATACCCTTAACTTTTCATTATTTTGAAAGGCTGCAACTTTTACATTACGATTTTTAGATTGCCCGGTGAGGTATTCAAATGCTATATTCCTATCAGTTAGCTCCTTCCTTATCAAATCAAGCATAGAAACAAACTGCGAAAAAACCAATATTTTATGTTGGCTGCATTTACCCTCAATCTCCTCCATTAACAAGGTTATTTTCGAAGAAGAATTACCATAAAACCGATCTTCTTTTAGCAGGGCTGGTGAATTACAGATTTGCCTCAATTTAGTTAATCCTTTCAAAACGTGCATGCTGTGCTTAGAAAGGTCCTCCTCTTTATGGTTAAGCAAGAAATTCCGATACTCATTTTTATAAGAATCATAAAATTTCCGTTGTTCCTCTTCCATCTCACAATAAATAACCATTTCTGTTTTATCTGGAAGTTCAGTTGCAACCTGCTTTTTAGTGCGCCTTAAAATAAATGGCCGCACCATTTTTTGTAGCTCCATAGCTCTTTTAATATCTTTAAACTTATCGATGGGGGTTGAAAAGTGGTCTTTAAAATACTGCCGGGAACCTAAAAGCCCTGGATTAGCCAATGAAAGCTGCCCATAAAGATCGAAAGTACTGTTTTCAACTGGCGTGCCCGTGATGACAATTTTGTTCCTCGACTTTAATAAAGCCGCAGCCTGGTAACGCAGCGAAGTGGGATTTTTGACCGTTTGTGATTCATCCAGAAAGACACTATTAAAAATAAATTGCTTTAAGAACTTGATATCATAAAGCATAGTCCCGTAAGAAGTAATGATCACATCATAGGCTTCAAAACCAATAACATCCTTACGCCTTTCAACACCATAAACGGTATGAACTTTTAACGAAGGGGCAAATTTGGCAATTTCTGCCTGCCAGTTAAAAATCAATGTGGTGGGCACCACAATTAAGTTGGTTTGCGCTTTGCCTTTTTCTTTTTTTAGCAGTAGAAAAGCAATGACCTGGATAGTTTTCCCCAGTCCCATGTCATCTGCCAGACAGCCACCAAACCCAAAATCATCTAAAAAACTCAACCAGCTAAGACCTTGCTGTTGGTACTCCCGTAAAATTCCATTTAAATTTTTCGGCACCTCCACCTCAGTAATTTCCTGAAATCCAGACAATTTAGAAGTAAACATGGCAAGTTCCAGCTTCACTTCTTTAGACAAGTACTCCTCTTCATACATTTCCGAAATACTAGAAAAGTTAACCTTCGGCATACGGATGCTTTCTTCTCCAACATCACCAGAATTGAAATATTTAGTAAATTTTTCTATCCATTCATCCGGTAAAATACCCAGGGTACCGTCGCCTAGCTGTACAAACTTACTTTTGTTCCTAATTGATTTATGCAGGTATTTTAATGAAATCTTTTCCTTTCCAAACTTCAAATCTATGGAAGTCTCAAACCAATCCAGACCACTCAACACCTTAATGTCAATCTTAGCTTTATTTGCACTCAGTTTATTATTTTTCAGTTCATTAAACCCAAGAATAATAATACCTTCTTTTTTCCAATCCTCAAAAGCATCCAGAAACCAGCCATTATCTAAAAATCTAGATTTGTGCAAATAAAAATGATTTTGATCCAGCTGTTCTTCAAAATGAGGATGCTGCCGAATTAGGACTGAGGCAATCTTCAATTCCAGCGCTTCATCACGGGAAACCATAAATGGCCTACCCCTGCTATCTATAGCATATATTGTTTTTTTAGAAAGTACAGGCACTTCCACGTTCCCATATTTAACCACCGGTGTAATTAAGATAAAGTCACCTTCATCCGACAAGTATATCAGCTTTTCATTTGGCAAATCGAAACTGTTTTCCAGAAGTTGTTTCGGAGTAGCGGTTTTTAAATAAGCATAAGAAACATGGATATTGTTTTCTAATTTAGCAAGAATCGTTCGTTGAAACTCCTCAAACTTACTTTGATGAATCAGCATTTTATTATTGTGCTTTTTAAAGAAATCTATCATCCTTAAAAAATCTGGATTATCGATTAAATAAAAAGTTTTGTTATAATCTAGGAAGTAATGAAATTTAACCAGTAATTTTTCCAGGTCATAAGATTTGTCGTCAAGGTAAAGCTGCCCGGAAATTTCATAAAAAGATTGCCGCTGATTGACTAGGATCCTGATATCCAACTGTAAGGATTTCAAATGTAGCGGCAACAATGAAGCTGTATTTACCGATTTTGCACCCTCCTTCTGATCATAAAAGTTCAATCCTAACGGATTTTTGATCAACGCTCTAAATGCATTGATATCAGATTCAGAACGTTCTGAATCATAATTATTTTGAAATTTGGCTACTGCGGTGTAAAATTTTAATTCATCAGCGTCTTCGGCCTTCCATATCAAATCCAGAGGATTAACATTAACCAGTGGGTTCTTCATTTTACCATGCAAAGTACTTTCACCTTCATATAATTCAATGTAAAATTGATTATAATACTTATGCTTTCTAAAAACTACAATCCGCTTTAATCCTTCTTCCGTCTTTTTTAATACGGGAGAATTGTGTTTAGGCAATAAGTTTTCGGTGATATAGCGCTTGGTTTCAGAATTCACCTTAAAAAGTTCTTTTGCTTTAGGGCTAATTGTAATTGTCCTGTTATTATATTCCACCTGAAAAAAATCATCCAGGTATTGTTCCTTTTCCAGACCAAAATCTCTGGCCACCAGCTTCATTCTTTCCTGCCTTAGCTGTGCATCAAAAAATATCCGCAGCTCTTCTCTGCGCATGATGTTGAAAAGTACCTGAGCCTGATGATTACATAATTTCTGCCCTTGTTCAGCACAATCGCAACCCATTCTTAGGGTTTTATTTTCTAAAGAAACAGTTACATAAGCAGTTTTGGCGGTTCCTGGGCGACAAATAAACATACAATAGCCCAATTCTGGATCAATGGCACGAACATCATAAAAATCAACTAAGCCTGTATCAACAGCATGTTCAGCATGCTTTGAAATAAATACATGATTTAGCTGCCCGGCAGTAAACTCTTCAATCAGAACTTCTCTATCAGTCATCAATCAAAGATAGAGATACTTTGTTTTCACACAATGATGGGGCTGTACAAAAGTGACACTTATCAGTTATCATTCTGATAACCATCATTTATACAATCAAAGATAAACCCCATTTTGCAATTGAAAAATTAATTATCATGGATATATCAGAAAAAACAATTATTGGGGAATTAGTTGCGGAAGATTACCGCACAGCAGCAGTATTTCAATCTAATGGCATTGACTTTTGTTGTCAAGGCAACCGAACTATTAAAAATGCTTGCGACAAAAAAGAGGTGATGCCAGAAAGCTTAATAAATGAGTTAAATGCTATCGTTAAAGAGCAAGTAAAGAATACGACAGATTTTCAATCATGGCCTATTGATTTGTTGGCAGACTATATAGAGAAAAAGCATCATCGTTATGTTACTGAAAAGATAACAGCAATAAAACCCTATTTGGAGAAAATATGCAAGGTTCATGGCATTCATCACCCTGAACTATTTGCAATTAAAGAAGAGTTTTTTGCAAGTGCTGATGAATTAACCTCGCATATGAAAAAAGAAGAGCAGGTGTTATTCCCTTATGTAAGGACTTTAGTGAATTCAAAAAAAGAAAATCAGCCACTTATCAATACCCATTTTGGAACCATTAAAAACCCTATAGCAATGATGATGCAGGAGCATGATATTGAAGGAGAACGATTTAGAAAAATTGCTGGACTAAGCAACAATTATACACCTCCTGCTGATGCTTGCAATACTTATAAGGTTTCATTTGCTATGTTAAAAGAATATGAAGATGATCTGCATACTCACATTCACCTAGAAAACAACATTTTATTTCCAAAAGCAATTGAACTTGAAAAAGAATTAAATGTATAAATTATTATTACCTACAAATCCTTCTTTTTAAATTTCTTCAAGGAAATGAACATTGGTATAATAATCCAGAAGCTCAAACCTATAAATGAAATAACAACACCGGTGCTGGTTCCGAAAAACTCACGGAATACAGCACCGGTATATCCCATAAGGGCCGAGATATCCATTAGTAACAATATCTGAGTACGGGAAAGATCTATAGGATTAAGAAAGCTTAAAAAGACCATTATTCTTTCCAGTGGATAATCTTGAAACTGAAATAGAATAAATAAAACCAGTGCGTCAAAAATTAGTGAGAAATATAACCAAAGCAGAATAGATAACCCTATACCTTTTGCTTTATCACGGGTAAGACCAGCAGCCAACATAGCAATACTTACAAAAACTAGCGTCAGGAAAAGTCCAGTCGCAATCATCATCATACCAGTTTTATCGGCATGATAAAGCAATATCGGCACGCCTGCCCCTATAAAAAATGCGACTGCAAGGGATGTTGCTAAACCTGAAAAGATACTAAGCCAGATGGCTTTTCTTTTGATAGGCTGGCTCACCAGGAGCTCAATAAACTCTGAGCTATTATAAATGTAAATGGTAGAAAAAATAATACAGATTAATGGAACGATGATCAAAATGATGTTCAGCAAACTCAACAAACCTTTTGCAGAATTATTTTCCAGATTAAAGACACTTAAGGATATCACCAGTAGCAGAACCGTATAAATCAAGACGATTTTATTCTGAACAATATCAAAAATTACATATTTTAAAATTTTATTCATAACTGTTCTACTTTCATTATTTTTGTAATTGCCTTCGCCAACTTCTGCTCGCCTGTTTCTTCTTTTAGTAGAGATAGCTTTTTATGAAACACCAAACTCCCCTCTTGCATATAAGCTACTTCAGTAATTAAATCATCTAGTTCACTCAACACATGAGAGGTAATGAGTATTAACTTTCCGTTTTGTTTTTCTTTGATAATCTTTTGTTTTAATATTTCTGAAGACAATGGATCTAATCCGGCTGTAGGCTCATCAAGAATTAAAACATCCGGATTAAACAAGAAAGCAAGGCTTGCACTCACTTTTTGAGTCGTACCCCCAGATAATGTTCTCATTTTTTTTTGAAGCATATTGTTTAAACCAAAACTATTAATCAGGTCTTCATCATGGTGTTGATTGTGGCTCCCCTTTCTAATATCCCTCATCATGTCTATGACATTTGCAATTGTCATATTTTCAGGGTAACGACCTATCTGCGGCATATATCCAATGTGTTCACGATACATCCATTTACCAGCAATGCTTGCTCCGTTAATATGAATTGTACCGCTATCAGGCACCACCATTCCGAGGATGGACTTAATCAAAGTTGTTTTTCCACTTCCGTTTGGCCCAAGTAAAGCAACACATTCCCCTTTAGAAAAAGTGAGTGAAACGCTATTAAGTGCTTTTAAATTTCCAAATCTTTTAATTATATCTTTTGCAATAATCATAATGGCATTTGCCTCATTAAAGGTGATTTATCATTTAAATTTTCAGGCGTGATTCCAGGTAATACTTTTTCAGTTTTATCTAATAAAGTAACAATCAAACTTCTAAAAAGCATGAGTGCAGCTGGATTACTTTCAATAATCATAGAGTACAAGCTTACTGGATGGTAAGGAACGTCTCCAATTTTATCACGGTTCAGGTCATAACCTTCGTATTTATCCCAATAATTTCCATTGAAAGTATTCAGGACTAGCGAGCCATTTGTACCAATATCAAATGTGTTACCCATAAAATTATTTTTAGCGAAGTCATTATTATCACAACTGGCCTGGATTTTTACTGCCCATCCATTATTAGAAAAAATATTTTTATATAAATTTATACGACTACAACCTTCCATATGCAGTGCCACCGTGTTTTTGGTGAAATGATTTCCTGAAATGTCACTATCGGTTATATCTTTTAATAAAATCCCATAGGCAGCATCCCCCCAGTTATTTAGGAAGTAATTATTATACATTCTTATATGATTGGTATACATTACAGCCACGCCGGATTCATTTTCTTCAAAAACATTGCCTATATAAGTATCATGATGGGAGAACATAAAGTGTATGCCATACCTGATATTTTTAGTGCTAATATTCCTCCAGACTAAAGAATTGGTCACAAATTCAAAGTAAATACCATCACGGTGACCCTTGATTTTATTACCGACAATTATCAAACTATCGCTTTTCCAGCAGTTGATTCCGTTACCACTTTGCACTTCGTTCTTTCCATAAGAAGTAATCGAATTGTTTTTTATGGTACAGCTTATACTGTTTTGTACATAAATCCCAAAATTAGTGTCATCCAAAACATTATTGATTGCAGTAACTTTATAACTATCGTAAATCATTATTGCGCCAATATCTCTTATTTCAGATCTTCCGCTATGCTGTAATTTAAAACCATCAATTGTTGCATTTCTCGCCCTAATAGAGATTATTTCGTATTTATTCTCCCCATCCAGTACAGGGAAATCAATTCCTTTCAACACAATTGATTTCTCAATAATTATATTTCTCTCTTTATAAATTCCGGCATAAACCAACACGCTATCACCATTTTGAGCAAGATCAATGGCACTTTGTATTGTTTTAAAAGGTTTTGATATGCCCACATGAAAAGTTCTTCCCTCAACAGTTATGAAAGAAAATAAAAAGAAAACAATAAAAGAAGCCTTTATAATTTTATCCATTAATTTGCTTTTTGTAACGCTTCCCAGGTAATTTCTTCACCTTTAAATGTATTAGAAGCCTCTTTAACTTTATTTTGATCGCTAAAGGCTGCAACATTTCCCCCCATTGGCGAATGGAGCTCATTACTTTTAAAAAGAATGGCCCTGGGTGCTTCAATCAAATCATGCGGCTCCTCAAAGTCTGCAAAATAAGTTTCTTGAATATCACTGTTATTAATGATGTTTGCACTGATAAAACCAACCAAGCAATGCGTATCATCAAACTTATAAACCTTTCCTTTTTTAGTCAAAATTTCTCCACCAAAGCGATTATCCGCAATACTCATTTTGCAAAAGCTACAAGCGTCTTTACCAATGATAATCTTTTTTGGACCGTTTGAACAGGATACCAAACAACCCATAAGAAATATAACAATTGCGGTGATCAGGTTATTTAATTTATTCATGCCTTGGTTTTTTTTTAAATTCAGTAATTACAGCAGTTAACAATAATAAACCTACACCAATAAAGATCCATCCTCCCGTATCCGGTAAAGAATAAGCCCCGAAATTCAACAGTTTTTTATATCCAATTAAAGGTGGCTGATAAGACATTCCCGGAACTATTATAGCTGCATCGGGATTTAGATTATGTCCGTATTCATATTCCCATCTCCAAAAATCTACCATAGCAATTAATCCAAATAAAACAAACATGATAAACACTGTGTTAAGCCATTTTCTTTTTTTTAAGATAAGTGCAACCATTAAGCAACATACCGCAAAAAATACGATGATGTAAGGAAGAATAGTAAATTCCATAAAATCCTCTGTATGAAGTGTTTTCATACCAATGTAATGATTTAGCCCGTTAATAACATCAACATTTCCGGCCAGCTTATTAGGATACATTTTCATTACTAGCCCTTCAGGATATTGTGGGGCGCTTAGCTCTATTTGCCATAGCGGAACAAATAAAACGATGATTAGCAACAGGCAGCAAACAAATGTAATGCTCCTTGTAGATTTGCTTAGTTCTTGAGATGAATTACTTTTTTTCATTTTAATTGATTTGAAAAATAATGATTAAAATGAACGCCCTTTAGACTGCCCGTTCATCATATCACAATTATTTTTTCAATAAGGAATCAGGTGCTTCAGAATTTTTACCGAGACTAAATGATATAGGCACGTTTGATCCTTTTGCAGATACCCTAACATAACCCTGCATTTCCTGGTGTAATGCACTGCAAAAATCGGTACAGTAAATCGGATAAATGCCGACTTTTGCAGGAACCCATTTTAACGTAGAAGTTTCTCCTGGCATAACCAGTAATTCTGCATTTTTAGCCCCTTTTACAGCGAAGCCATGAGGTACATCCCAATCCTGTTCTAGGTTAGTTACATGGAAGTAAACTTCATCTCCCAATTTTACGCCTTCAATATTATCTGGAGAAAAGTGAGATCGCATAGCAGTAAGGTATACATGCACTTTATTTCCTTCACGAACCACTTTGGAATTTTTCTCACCCATGGTTACATAAGGATGCTTATTATCTTCAAGTTTAAAGATCTTAACGGAATTTTTGACCAGCTTCTCAGCAGGAATTGCCTGCGCATAATGCGGTTCACCAATACTTGGGTAATCCAATAATAATTTCATTTTATCCCCACTAATATCAAACAACTGAGCCGCCTGTGAAAGTTCCGGGCCTGTAGGCAAATACCTATCTTTAGTAATCTTGTTATAAGCAATCAGGTATTTTCCATAAGGTTTTCTTGTGTCACCACCAGGAATGCTCAAGTGACCTGGAGAGTAATAAGTTGGATGTCTATCCAATATTTTTAAATCTTTAATGTTCCATTTAACAATTTCAGATGAAATAAAGAATGTAGTATAGGCATTTCCTTTCTCGTCAAATTCAGTATGAAGAGGGCCTAAACCAGGTTTTTTAACCTCACCATAAAGTGCAGATTCATATTTTAACACAGGAATCCCACCATATTTACCATCGAAAGTTTTGTTAGCTATTGCTTTTTGAATCTTTGCGAATGAAAATACAGGAATCAATGCAGCAAGTTTACCACTTCCCACGATATATTCACCAGAAGGATCCACATCCACACCATGTGGTGATTTAGGACAAGGAATCATATAAACAATATCAGGAAAATCTTTTACATCAATAACAGTAACTTCAGTTTCCATTTTTGAAGTAGCGGTATGTGTAGATTCATTATACTTATTATGTGCATAACTTACCTTTTGTTTTTTGCCTTTTCCTTGTTTTACATATTCTTCTGCTTTTTTCCAATTTACGGCAAGAATATAATCTTTATCACGTTTAGAAGCATTTACTTCCAAAAGCGTATGCGCTTGTTCAGAATTATAAGTGCTAAAAAAAAACCAACCAGAACTAGGACCTTTACCACTATGACTTAAATCGAAATTCATACCTGGAAGTAAAAGCTGGAAAGCGATCTTCATCTCACCATCCTTTGGTGCTACGCTCACAAAACTAATCGTACCTTTAAAGTTTTGCTTATAAGTATTTATGGGAACATCACCGTTATCATTATCCATTGGAACACTAAAACGTGTGCCTGCAACTACATATTCCGTATTTTCCGTAATAAATGGAGAAGAATGGTTACCCGCGCTATTCGGTATTTCAATAATCTCTGAGGTACGGAAGGTATTTAAGTTAATACGTGCAATCCTCGGTGTATTATTTGCATTAGCGAATAACCAGCGACCATCAGTTTCCCCGTTAGTTTGTGATAAATCAAGGTGATGCTGGTCGTCCCAAGGTATTTCACCATGAGAAGTGTTTAGCATAGGTTTTGTTTCTTCACTATAACCCCAGGCTTTTTCGGGATCAACAGAAAACACTGGTATCACACGAAGCAAACGCCCCGAAGGAATCCCATAAACGCTAACCTGACCACTAAAGCCGCCCGAAACAAAATTATAAAGTTCATCGTACTTACCTGGAGCAACGTAAACTTTTAAAGCCGCATCACCAGCGATGGCATCCCCTGTGTTTTTTGGTTTACAACCAGAGATGTTCAACAGCACAACGGCTGCTGAAATTGATAAAAAGGTATATAATAATTTTTTCATATTTGTTTACTTTAACGTTTGTTTATTTTACCCCATCATTTTTCCGCATATACTCCAATAGAGCGCGGGCATCGTCATCACTTAAATTTTGATTGGGCATACGAACCATACATATTTCCAACATGGCCTGAACTTTAGGATCTTTGTCAATCATGGCATCTGGATTCGTGATGAAGTTCATGATCCATTCTGGTTTATTACGCTCAGTAACTCCTTTCCATCCTGGTCCAACTAACTTCTCGTCGGTCATTTTATGGCACGAAGCGCATTTTAAATCAGAGATTTCTTCACCTTTACTGGCCATTACACCATCTAACTTAGCAGCTAACTTTACATCAGTAAATTTTCCTTCGCCACGATTGGGGTCATAAGAAGGATTGCTACCAGTTGTACTAGCTGACTCGGTAGAGGAAGGATCTGTAGCATTACTGCTTTTGTCTTGATTAGAACCACCGCAAGCAGCAAGAACTAAAGCAAAAGAACAAATTAAAGTTAAACTTTTCATAGGAGACAGATTTGATTTTTTTATTCATCAATGTTACATATATAAATCACAAACAAATATGATTTTAATCATATAAAACACTGATAAAGCTTACATTAATATAATAATAGTGTATCAATAAATATATTTTAGGAGTTAAAATATAAAGAGCTATATATTTGTTCTAATTATCAAATCATTATTGTTATGGGTAAGAACCTATTTAATTCTACACGTTGGATACAAATCGCACTAATCAACTTTTCTGTTGTAGCACTAGCCGGTATTACCTTACGCTATAAAATCAATTTCCCCTTACCTTTCTTTAACCAAAAGAATGTGCTTCACGCACATTCCCATTTCGCATTTACTGGTTGGGTTACGCTGGTATTAATAGCCCTTCTTGTAAACTACCTTCAACAACAAAAGATCAAAACAAACTATAATAAATACCACTGGTTATTGCTAGCCAACTGCATTGTTGCATACGGCATGCTTATTTCATTTACGGTAGAAGGTTATGCATTTTACTCCATCCTCTTTTCTACCCTTTCTATATTTATTTCTTATTTTTTTATATTTTACTATTGGCAAGATCTTTCGAAGGTTAAGGACAATTCTTACGCACCTACTTGGTTTAAAGCTGCGTTAATACTTTGGGCCTTTTCATCCTTAGGTGCATTTTCGCTCGCCTTTTTGATGGCCAATCATATTAATGTGCAAGAATTATATTTTGGGTCTATCTACTTTTTTCTACACTTTCAATACAACGGCTGGTTTTTATTTGTATGTTTCGGCTTATTCTTTTCCTTTTTAGCTCAAAAAAAAATAGCTCTTTTGGACTCCATTAATAAAAAAATATTTTTAATGATGGCCATTACCGTCGTTCCTACCTATTTCCTTTCCATCCTTTGGCTTAAACTACCGTTTTCATTATACGTAATTGCAGGCTTCTCCGGAATTTTGCAAATGTTTGTACTGTTCTATTTTATAAAATTGTTAATACTGCTCAAAGGAAATATAATTCAAAACTTTACATCGAAATATTTATTGATCCTTGCATCGACGGCATTTATCATAAAAATCATCTTGCAGCTGCTTTCCGCTATTCCATATTTAAGTAATTATGCTTTTAGCTACAGACCTATCGTTATTGGCTACTTGCATTTATCATTTCTTGGAATTATCTCATTTTTCATACTAGCTTATATTAACGAGGTTTTAATAGCTCAGGGCAGGCGGCTTTCTAAAACAGGGGTGCTGATCTTTACTTCGGGAGTTATTTTGCAAGAAATTGTTTTAATGATTCAAGGTCTTGAAGCAATGGAATTTAAACCATTACCCTATGCCAACCTGATCCTTTTCTTTTTAGCGATTGTAATAGGAATAGGTATCAGTTATATCGCTTTAACTATGGATAAGTTGAGTACTCGATTATAGTTAATTTGTTTAAACGAAGTTAAAAGCCATAAAATCATTACGAAACAAGCTTCAATTTTGAAACATAGAAATTCATAATTTCGTTTACCTTTGTTCCCTAAGCTTATAGTGGATTTGTCTAAATCCTTATGTTACTTTTATCCGACACCTTATTGGAGCAACCAAACGTCGGTAAAATATGATAAAAGACAATAGAATCACAAAGCTAATTTTTAATTCATAAGTAATGTCCGGCATCTATATCCACATTCCATTTTGTAAAAAAGCATGTACCTATTGCGACTTTCACTTCAGCACTTCCCTAAAATATGCCGAAGAGATGACAGATGCAATTTGCAAGGAAATCATTTTAAAAAAGAGCCGCATTACAGATCAAGTAGGCAGTATCTATTTTGGTGGAGGCACACCTTCTGTATTACAGAGTCCTTATTTAGCTAAAATATTCAATACCCTGACGGAACACTTTTCTATAGCTTCGGATGCTGAAATCACCATGGAGGCCAACCCTGATGACCTGAATGCCAGAAAAATTGCTGAGTTAAGAAAAATGCCCGTAAACCGTTTCAGTATTGGCACACAATCCTTTTTCGACGAAGACTTACTTTGGATGAACCGTGCGCACAACGCTAATGATGCCGAAGGCTCCATCAAACGTTGTCAGGATGCTGGATTTGAGAACCTTAGCATTGACCTCATTTATGGTTACCCCCTGCTTACCAATTTGAAATGGCAGGAAAACATCAATAAAGCAATCAGCCTGCAAATTCCTCATATTTCAGGCTATTCGCTAACCGTAGAACCCAAAACTGCACTTGCCAACCTGATTAAAAAAGGAAAACAACTCCCTTTAAACGACGACCAAAGTGCGGAGCAATTTCAAATCCTGATTGAAAAAATGGGCCTTGCAGGCTTTGAACATTATGAAATTTCCAATTACAGTTTACCCGGAAAATACGCAGTACACAACACCAATTATTGGCGTGGAGTTCCTTACCTAGGTATAGGCCCTTCAGCACATGGTTTTGATGGAACAAACAGGCAATTAAACATTGCCAATAACGCGCAATATTTAGAAAAGCTATATAATGGAAAACTTACAGAAACGGTAGAAGAACTTACACAGCTCGACCGCTTAAATGAGTATATCATGACCTCATTGCGCACCATGTGGGGTATGGATTTAGAAAAGATAAAACATACCTTTGGCAAAACATTTCATGAAGAAATGCTTTTCAACCTGAAACCATTTTTAGAACGCAAGTGGCTACAGCAGCAAAACCAAAAGGTCATTTTAACGGCCGAGGGGAAATTATTTGCAGATCATATAGCCTCAGAATTATTTTTATTAGATAATCATGAAAGATAAAGTTGTTTGGATTACCGGCGCATCGTCTGGCATAGGCGAAGCCTTAGTATATCGTTATCACCAAGAAGGCGCTAAGCTCATTATTTCTTCCCGCAACAGAGATGAATTATTCCGGGTAAAAGCGAACTGTAAAAATGCAATTAACATCCATGTTTTATCATTAGACCTCGAACAAACTGAAACACTTCCTCAAAAAGCCCAGGAAGCACTACGCATCTTCGGCAAAATAGATTTACTGATCAATAGCGGCGGCATTAGTCAGCGCAGCCTTGCCTTAGCAACTGCTACCGAAACAGAAGAGAAAATTATGCGTGTTAATTTCTGGGAAACGGTGACCTTAAGTAAAGCGGTAATACCGGGAATGATAGAAAAAGGCGGTGGTCAAATTGTATGCATTAGCAGCTTAACAGGCAAATTTGGCACTCGGTTTCGCTCTGCCTATGCAGCATCAAAACATGCCTTACATGGCTATTTCGATTCCTTAAGAGCTGAAATTGCCGATCAGAAAATCGACATCACCCTGGTATGCCCTGGTTTCATCAAAACGAACGTCAGCCTCCATGCACTTAAAGGCAACGGCGAGGCACAGAATGTTATGGACGATTCCATTAATAATGGGATGCCTGTAGCAGACTGTGCAGCAAAAATTTATAAAGCCGTTAGCACAAAAAAACAAGAAGTATATATTGGAGGAAAAGAAGTGAAAGGTGTCCTTTTCAAAAGGCTGTTCCCTTTGCGCTTCTCCAAATATATGAAAACAGCAAAGGTTACCTGATCAAAAAAACACCTGTCACCAGTAAATTTACTGCTTAAGTTTTGACAATAACCAGGCACTCATTTTTTCGTTCTGCTCAGGCAATGACCTATGTCCGGCTTCTTTATAAATAACCAGTTCCTTTGGTGAGGGTATAGCATTATAAGCAGCGTACATCGATGTTGGCGGACAAGTTTCATCATTAAAACCCCAGGTATAAAAACCTGGAACAGTTAATTGTTTAGCAAAATTCACTACATCATAATATTTACTGGTTTCCAGTTTATCTTTTTTGTTGTTAAAAGCCAGATTATCCTTACTAAAAAGATGTGGCCAGCCTCCTGCACGGTGATGTAAATAACCCGTTAAATCACAAAGTGCAGGATAATAAGCCCCAAGAAAATTTACCCGGGAATCTAAAGCTGCAGTCACAATAGAAAGTGCGCCACCTTGACTACCCCCATAAACAGCCATGTTCTTTCCGTCATACTCCGGTAGCGAAGCCAGAAAATCTAGAGCCCTTACACAACCCAGATAAACACGCTTATAATAATAATTTTCTTTTTCATCCAAATTAGTGGAAGCATATTGGTAAAGGCCACCATTACTTAAGTTTTGATAAACTTGTGCATCCATATCCACAGGAATACCATGAATACCAATCTGCAGTGTTATAACCCCTTTCTCAGCAAGAGAAATATCACCTTTATAACCCCTTATTCCAGCACCTGGAACATTTAAAACTACTGGATATTTACCAGCTAATTTGGGCACACAGAGTATGCCATAAACCCTTGAACGGTGAATATTTTGAATATTTATCCGGTAAACATTAACCTTTTCGGTAGAAGACTCCTGGATGAACTCAACTTTAGGATCTATGGGGATGCTGGAAAGCTGTTTAATGGAATTCTGCCAAAAAAGTTTAAAATCTTCGGGCAATTCGATTGTAGGCTTGATCATTTCTGGCGAAAAGGCTGCAGTGGCAGTGCTTTTAACTGTTTTCCCATTCATCTCTGCAGTGATGTTATACCTTAAAAAACCCGGATTATCCATTGTATAACCTTTGAGTACAAAATTGCCTTTGTTACCAAGTAGTACAGAATCAGACTTTAAAGCATCCATTTTCTCAGGACCAATTTGATATTTAACCTTTACTTTTTCAGACTTTTTTCCATTGTGCAAAACCGTCACTGTAAACTCAGGTTTTTCACCCAGTTTATACACCCAATCTTTATGATCTGCTTTAATACTTAGGGAAAGAGAATCTTTATCAATTACTGCCCCAAAAGAAACATTAAATGAAAGAAGAGTGATCATGATTAAACCGTACCCTCTTCTGTAAAAGGTCCGGAAATTTTTATTAGCTATATTCATTTGGTTATGTTAATTTACACGCTACACTATATCCTGAAAGGCAAACAAATATAATAAAGAAAACTAATATTTTTACCAGACCTATTTCTATAAAATTGATCTGAAAAGTTATACTATCCGAAATTAGATTTCGACGATAAATTTGTTTACCGGCATTTGTCAATACCAATTATTTTAAGACATTTGCCTATTAAACAAATTTCCATAAAAAACCTATGAGCTTTATCCTTAAGCCGGTTGACACTGTTGAAAACATTAGTCCGGAAGATTTCAAAAAGAACTACCTGGATGCCAGAAGACCGCTAATTATCAAAGGATTAACTAAAAACTGGCCTGCAAGGGAAAAATGGACAACTGACTATTTCAAGCAAATTGCAGGAGCCATTGAGGTAAGTTTGATGGATAACTCGAAAGCAGACCCCAGCAAACCCATTAATGCTTCGGTGGCGAAAATGAAATTTGGCGATTACCTTGACCTCATTAAAGCTAAGCCGACAGAACTACGTATTTTTTTCTTTAACCTTTTCAAACACGCACCACAACTAGTAGATGACATTGTGATTCCTAAAGATTTAATGGGTGGTTTTATTGAAAGTATGCCTGCCATGTTCTTTGGCGGCTCTAGTTCGGTCACTTTTTTACACTACGATATCGACCTGCCCCACCTTTTCCATACCCACTTTGGCGGCAGAAAGCACATCATCCTGTTTGATAATAAATGGAAAAAACGGCTCTATTGCATTCCTAATGCCACCTATGCATTAGAAGATTATGATGTTGCCAATCCAGACTTCGAAAAATTCCCTGCTTTAAAAGGTGTAGAAGGATATGAATTGTTTTTAGAACATGGAGACACCCTTTTTATGCCTACCGGGATGTGGCACTGGATGAAATACCTCGATGGCTCCTTCTCGCTGAGCCTGCGCGCCTGGGATGCTTCCCTTACCCGTAAAGCACAAAGTGTTTTAAACCTTGCCATTAAAGGCGGGTTAGACAGCGTGCTGAAAATGATCTTCAAGGCACGCTATGCAAAATTTAGAGAACAACTAGCAATAAAACGAGCTGAGCGTGCATTAGCTAAGCATCGACTATAAAAATGACATCCATTTTAAAATAGTTCAGTTTCAAACTTTTACCTTCGCTAATTCGTTATCTACATGCTATGAGGGGTTATCAATTTTCGAACTATATTCCAGACGACTTACCTAAGGGGGGATTTGAAGAATTGCTAAAGCTGTTTACGCAATTATTAAATTACACTGCAGGTGATGCCGGTGAAACGCTTTCCTGGATGAATGAATTGGATAAACAGTATAAGTTTACCAACAACGACTATGGAATGGGTAATTTCATCGACGAGCTGAAAGACAAAGGTTATTTGAAGGAAAACCCTAAAGATGGGCAATTAGAAATTACCGGTAAAACGGAACAAACCATTCGCCAGTCTGCCCTGGAAGAGATTTTCGGAAAGCTTAAAAAAGCAGGAAAGGGAAACCACAACAGCAACATTTCCGGAATTGGTGAAGAGAAAAATGCAGACCGCAGAGAGTTTTCTTTCGGCGACAGCCTGGATCAGATTGACATGACTACCTCCATCCAAAATGCACAGATTAACCACGGCATCAACAATTTTACGCTTACTGAACGCGATCTCGAAGTAGAAGAAAAAGACTTTAAAACCCTTACCTCTACAGTGCTCATGATCGATATCTCTCATTCCATGATTTTATATGGGGAAGATCGCATCACCCCTGCAAAAAAAGTAGCCATGGCATTAGCAGAGCTGATTAAAACCCGATACCCTAAAGACACCCTTGATATTGTTGTCTTTGGTAACGATGCCTGGACCATTACTGTTAAAGATTTGCCTTATTTACAGGTAGGCCCCTACCACACCAATACTTTTGCCGGTTTAGAACTTGCCGTAGATTTGCTGCGCCGCAGAAAAACACATAACAAGCAAATCTTTATGATTACCGATGGTAAACCTACCTGCTTAAAAGAAAATGGACGCTATTATAAAAACAGCATGGGTTTGGACAGAAAAGTAATAAACAAAACGCTAAACATGGCCGCCCAGTGTAAAAGACTCAATATCCCTATCACAACTTTCATGATTGCCCAGGATCCTTACCTTCAACAATTTGTAAGAGACTTTACAAAAGTAAATGGCGGCAGGGCTTTTTACAGTTCCCTAAGTGGATTGGGTGAATATATATTTGAAGATTACATTAAAAACAGAAGAAAAACAATACGCTAAGCAGGAAAGAAATTGATAGATATGGATTACACAAAAATAAATACGCTCGGTGAATTAAAAGCCGCCAATTACATTTCCTTACCAGTTAAAGATGAACTGCGTAAAAACCTGATCAAACAACTTCAGGCAAAAGACGCTGGTTTTGAAGGTATTCTGGGCTATGACGAAACCGTTATCCCTGAATTACAAACCGCCATACTATCCCGTCATAATATTTTATTATTAGGTTTACGCGGGCAAGCGAAAACCAGAATAGCCCGTTTAATGGTTAATTTATTAGACGAATATATTCCTTACGTAACCGGAAGCGAGATCTTTGACGATCCTTTAAAACCTATTTCCTGGTTTGCCAAACACCAGATTTTAATCCATGCCGATAAGACTCCGGTAAGCTGGCAACACCGTTCAGAACGCTACACCGAAAAACTCGCTACACCTGATGTTACCGTAGCCGACTTAATTGGCGATGTAGATCCTATTAAAGCTGCAACACTCAAATTAACCTACAATGATGAGCGTGTTATCCACTTTGGCTTAATCCCACGTGCACACCGCAGCATTTTCGTTATCAATGAACTGCCAGACTTACAAGCTAGAATTCAGGTGGCCTTATTTAACATGCTTCAGGAAAAAGATATCCAGATTCGTGGGTTTAAACTCCGCCTTCCATTAGATGTGCAATTTGTATTTACCGCAAACCCTGAAGATTATACCAACCGTGGCTCCATTGTTACGCCGCTTAAAGACCGTATTGAAAGTCAGATCCTTACCCATTACCCCAAAAACATCAGTATCTCCAGAAAAATCACTTCTCAGGAAGCAAAGCTTACCGATGAGCAGAAAACACTTATCGAAGTTGATGGATTGGTAAAAAACCTGGTAGAACAAGTGGCCTTTGAAGCACGTAAAAGTGAATTTATTGATCAAAAATCTGGCGTTTCCGCAAGGTTAACTATCTCAGCCTACGAAAACCTGATCAGCACTGCCGAGCGCAGAATGCTCATTAATGGCGAGAAAAAAACTACCGTCCGCCTGTCTGATCTTACCGGAATCATTCCTGCCATTACAGGAAAAATAGAACTCGTATATGAAGGAGAGCTTGAAGGACCAGCAAAAGTGGCAAATATCCTTATCGGCAAAGCCATAAAAACCTTGTTCTCCCTTTATTTTCCAGATCCCGAGAAAGCCAAGAAGAGTAAAACCGCCAACCCTTATCTTGAAATTACGGAATGGTTTACTGATGGCAATACGCTCGACTTATTAGATAGTTTAAGCGATGCTCAATACAAAAAAGCACTAATACAAGTTAGCGGTTTAAATGAACTCGTTAAAAGTTTTCATCCAAAACTGAGTGGCAACCAGACTTTGTTGTTAATGGAATTTGCTTTACATGGTCTGGCAGAATATTCTCAACTCAATAAAGATTACCACGAAGGTGGTTTTGGCTTTTCAGATATGTTCGACAGCCTGTTTAGCAATGAGCGAGATGAAGACGATGATATAGATTTTAGATAAAATGGGGAGAATACTTTTCTTGATTTTCCTAACGTTGATCATGTTGGCTTTGGACTACTATTGTTATAAAGCCATATTAGCCGTTTTTAAAAATTGGAAACATCAAAATAAAACCTTGTTTACGGTAGTTTGGTGGACTTACACCAGCATCTTGACCATAGGTGTTTTTGTAGGCATCTATTTAAACCTGTTTCTTTCGTTGAGGGCCATCATTTTAGTAGCGTACTTTTTAACGGTAACCTGCAAATTAGTACTTGTTCCCTTTCTGGTGATTGATGATTTACGCAGGGTGGTGATTGTCTTTTTAAGGAAAACACGTAAACCTGAACCAGCCCTAGCAGCCGAAGTAACTACCGATGCCATTAGCCGTTCTTCCTTTTTAGTTAAAACAGGTTTAGTGGTAGCAGCCATTCCTTTAACTTCACTCTCTTGGGGTATTGTTTCAGGTGCATACGATTACAGAATAAAAAGGGTAAAACTCGTATTACCCAACTTGCCGAAAGCTTTCGACGGCATAAAAATGGCACAGGTGTCAGACATCCATTCCGGCAGTTTCTATAACCAGAGAGCGGTGAATGGTGGTATAGATATGCTGCTGGCTGAAAAGCCAGACTTTGTTTTCTTTACCGGAGATCTGGTTAACGATAAGGCTTCTGAAATGCGTCACTATCAGGATATTTTTGCCCGCGTAAAAGCTCCGCTAGGTGTTTACTCTACCCTGGGCAACCATGATTATGGCGATTACCATTATGGCAAAGACCCTTCGCCGGCAAAAGCAAAAAACCTGGAGGACGTTATTAAAACCCATAAAATTATGGGCTGGGATTTGCTAATGAACGAAAACCGGCGCTTAAAAGTAGATGGAGAAGAAATCGGTATTGTAGGAATAGAAAATTGGGGCATGGGTCGTTTCCCTAAATACGGCCGCATGGATCTGGCGATGGAAAATACTGCAGACCTTCCGGTAAAGCTGTTGTTGAGTCATGACCCCTCCCATTGGCGCGGACAAGTATTAGAAAAATACCCTGAAGTTGATGCCATGTTTAGTGGGCACACCCATGGTATGCAATTTGGTGTGCGCCTTAAAAACATACAATGGAGCCCTGTTCAATATATTTATAAAGAATGGGCAGGTCTTTACCAGGAAAAACACCAGCAACTCTATGTCAATGTAGGCTATGGTTTTCTTGGCTACCCTGGCAGGGTAGGTATTTTGCCAGAAATAACCATATTCGAATTAAAGCGGGCTTAATTAACCCGCATTAAAACGGTAACCTAAGCCACGTACGGTGAGCAACAACTGTGGATTATCTGGATTAGCCTCTATCTTTTTACGCAACCTTACAATATGCATATCAAGCGTACGCGTATTTACATCCGAATTATAACCCCAAACAACCAGCATCAGCTCTTCACGATTAACTACATTATTCGGGTTACGCAAAAAATACAATAAGATCCTGTTTTCCAGAATCGTTAGCTCAATTTTCTTGCCGTCTCTTATTAAACTGTGAATATTCGGATGATGTTCTGTATCACCAAAACGATGAATTTCTGATTTATCATTATTCAACAAGTACTTAACCTTACTTTCCAGCATGGCTACCAAAACATCCATGTTAAAAGGCTTGGTTACATAATCTGAAGCACCGAAGTTATAAGCATCAATTTTATCGACATCCTGCGCTTTGGCAGTCATCATAATGATGAGGTTATCAAAACCAAGTTTACGCACCTCTTCACAAACCTGTGCACCTTGTATGCCTGGCAACATCCAATCCAAGAGAACGATGTCAGGTTTTTCTACTAGGATCATTTCCTTTGCAGTTTCCCCGTCGCCAGCTTCCAACAACTCATAACCCTCTGTTTTCAAACGATGGACTACTAAAAAGCGTAAATTCTCATCATCTTCAACTATTAATATTTTAATTCCTTTAGACATTTATTTTAATCATTAAAAGGTAATACAATTTTAAACTCAGTTCCTTTATTTACAGTACTTTTAACTGTAATCTCGCCTTTCATAAAATTAACAAGCTCTTTACAAAAAGCCAGGCCCAAACCAACGCTACCATTTTGGTTATATATATTTTGAATGCGAAAAAACTTCTTAAATATACTGCCAATTTGGGGCGTAGGAATACCGATTCCCTTATCAGTAAACGTAAAAATTACTTTTCCTTTATGTAGCCTAGCAGTAATATGCAATTTTTTACGTTCAGGAGGCGAATATTTATAGGCATTTTCGGCAAGATTATCAAATAAGCTGCCCAACAATACCGGATCGGTTATAAAAGTACTAAAACCAGCAACATCATAAGTAAAATCAAAGTCAGGATGTTTCAACTGATGCGATTCAATGGTGCTTTCTATAAAATCGCGGATGTTAATTTCATCCTCGTTCAGTTGTATAGCTTTATTTTCAATTTGCGTAAAAGCCAATAGTTTATTCATTAAGCCGTTCAGCTTATCGGCTTCCTCATCAAGTATCCTACCATAAAGCTTCAGTTCCCTATCTGTTAATGAAGTTGCACTTTTAATATTATTACCCGCAATTTTAATTACACTTACAGGGGTTTTAAACTCGTGGGTAAGGTTGTTCACAAAGTCATACTGCAATTTAAACATACGGTGATTAATGTTTAAATTACGGAAAATTAAAAAAGCTACTAGCACCAATATACCGTAAAAAGCAAGCACTACCAAAGCTATAGGCAAGAAATAAAGCAAAATCTCCTTGTCCAAAAAGGTTTTGGCAGAGATAAAATAAAGTTTATAATCAGAAAAAGGGCCGGGTAAAGTAATTTCGGTCGACTTGAAATCCCATGTCATATCCAGCGGATCATAAGTAAGTGGTGCAATTCTGATATTCTGGTATAAATGTTTATAGCGGTTAATGATTTTAATTTTAAAAGGATCGAGGTGAAAAGTCAGCATGTCCTGTTGGTAAACAGGTGCAGGATCGAGTTTTTTCCGCAGCATTTGCTTGTACACCTTCAAGTCATCAAACCTGGGGAAGTTGAGGTAAGTAATTCTATTAGAGCGAACGATACTTAAATTACTAAAAAGCTGATCTTGTGTGGGTGCTTTTGTGGTATCTAAGCTTTCGATAAAGGAAATCAATTTTATTCCCAGCGTATTAAAATCATCCCCTCTTTTAAAGGTTTGATGTCCCTCTGTTGAAAATAGCTTGATAGAATCAGCAGAGATATAGCTACCAAACTGGTAAATTGCCCTTGGTCCGAAAGAAAAATATCCTGTATTCAAACCATCTTTCACGGTGCCGTTGGTGATTTCAGAATCATAAAAAACCACCCTTGAAACAAAAGGATACTCCAGTAACAGCGTATCGACATATTTTGCTGTAGTAGCAGAATCAAGGTAACCATTATAGTAGGAAACTTCTGGCAACTTGTTTTGAAAAAAATCATTGTAAGGCTGTATACTTTCTTCTAAAACCTTTACTTTCTCTGAAACAAATTCATTCTCGACAAATTTTTTACTGAAGTTATAGACAAAAAACAAGGACAAGATGAGCAGCCCCGACATTAAAATGATGAAAGTAACGATGAGGTAAAAATTCTTACGGTAACCGCTTTTCTTTTCTAAAGTCATCACCATTCAGGTTATTTCTTTTTTAAATGGTTATTAAGGAACAGCTCCAGGGCAAGGTAATATTTTTGCTTGTCTACTCCTGTATGCTTTTGAGTATCATCAAAAGATTTCTCCAGGAAAGTGATGTCCTGGTTCTGCTTATTAAGTTCTTTCACAAACTGTACCACTTCGCCCAGATTGACCCATTTATCATTAGCACTTTGCGCAATAAACACGGGCACCTTAATTTTATCGGCATGAAAAACTGGTGATGCCTGTCGCATATAAGCCACATCAGTAACCGGGTTACCAATAATATCATAAAACAATTGGAGGTTACCCTTTAAAAAAGGGGGAATAGTTTTTAAATAGCTGAACAGGTTGATAACACCAGAATTAGAAGCCGCACAGGCATAAGTTCCAGGATTAGTATAAAGGCTATTTAAGGCGATGTATCCACCAAAACCGGAGCCATAGATGGCCACTTTTTTGGCATTAACAATATGTTGTTTAACCAGCCACCTTACACCATCTTCAATATCATCATTAATTTTGGCTCCCCATTGTTTAAGACCAGCGGCAGCAAAACTTTTACCGTAGCCAGAAGAGCCTCTGTAATTAGCCTGAAAAACCGCATAACCCCTGTTAGCAAAAAACTGCACCTCGGCATTGTAATTCCAGCTGCTGCGGTTAATTAGTCCATTATGAGTAAGCACAACCAAGGGAAGGTTATTAGGTGCTGCATTTTTGGGAAGGGTAAGGTAGCCATGTATCGTTAATCCATCTCTGGAACTATAAGTAATGGGCTTCACATCGCTCATCTCTTTCTCCTTAATTACTGGATTATTGTCGCTTAATTTCTTTAAGCTATTTGTAGCAACGGTATATAAATAATAAGAACCCGGATTTTTATCAGTGTAAGTACTTAACAAAAATACATTCTCCGTTTTATCATGGTCAATAATTCTGGATTCGGTTTCCGGCAACAGCTTTTCAATTCGCTGGTAAAAATTCTTTACCGAATCATCCAGGTAGAACTTTTCTTTCTTCCATGTTTCACAAACCACAAAAGCAACCCGCTTAATACTCATTGAATATTGTGCTTCCACAACATTCAGTGTATCATTGCTAAACAACACACTCATTTCCTTTCCTGTATTACCATCAATTTCTACGAGTGCATTTTTATCGCGGTTAACATTAGAAATGGCGTAAATTACATTTGGCCGGGTATCAGAAAATGCAATAGGAATTAAAGTAGTTTTAAAATCATTAGTAAGGACAGGCTTAAAAGGCCGACTTTCATCTTCCCGGTATAAGAGCGTTTGATTTACGCCATCGCTAGCGGTAGCTAACCTTAACTTCGCTTTTGCATCAGTGTACCAATTGGTAATGTTCCCTGGGTTTTTTACCGCCATTTCCATTTTACCATTCCTAACATTTAAACGATAAACATCGAATACGGTAGAATCTCTACGGTTTGATGAAACCAACAAATATTTGTTATCGATCAGCTGATCTTTTAGTATCCTTAACCTGCTGTTCTCCTCACCTTTTAATTGTCGCTCGTTTTTACCATCTTTATTAACAATGAACAAAGAAACATTATTACGCAATGGATTTTTTTTATAATAAACCAACTCCTTATCGCTCACCCAAAAGTAATATTTTATGTTTTTATCATTAAAATTAGTGATTTGTGTGGTATGGCCTGTGGCAATATCTTCAATAACAATGTTTTGAATGTTATTTTCTAATTTCAAATAAGAAAGGCTATTACCATCTGGAGCAAGGGCAAAGCCAGATTTAGCCTCTTCTTTAAAAAAATCTGCTACAGGAATTTCCTTCACCTGCTCTTTACAAGCAAAGAATAAAGGAAGAAGCAACAGCCATACGTATCTAATTGTTCCTGTCATAATCATCATTCACTAACAAAGATACTCAACCCCTTCAAGCCTTTAATACACTACACCAACATTGTTACTTTATGTAATGTTATAGAGCTCAAAATATAGAAATTTGTATTGGAATAATCAAATACCTTATTTTATAGTTTTATCTTTGCAGTATGTTTTTATATAATGTTACCCATATCGTTGAAGATACTGTAGTAGACGACTGGTTGTTATGGATGGAGAAAGTTCATGTACCTAAAATAATGGCTACTGGAAAGTTTATTACCCATAAATCATGGCGGATAATTGATTCGCCGAATGAAGGTAGTACCTACAGCAACCAATTCTTTTTTGAAGAATTGGAACAGTACGTAGCCTATATGGAAACTTTCGCTCCTGAATTTGAATTAGAAATTAAGGAAAGATTTGGCGAAAATGTATTGTCTTTCACTTCCATCATGCAAGACGTTTTATAGGATGAGGATTTCAAATACACCCATACTTGATCTTCTATTGATAGAGCCGAAGGTTTGGAAAGATAACCGTGGTTATTTTTACGAGAGTTACAGCGCCAAGGCTTTTGCCGAAGCTGGTGTTGATGTTAATTTTGTGCAGGATAACCAATCCTTTTCACAAAAAGGAATTTTACGTGGCCTGCATGCACAAAAAGCACCATTTGCACAAGGAAAACTGGTCCGTGTAATACAGGGCAGCGTATTGGATGTGGCGGTAGATGCCCGTAAGGGTTCACCTACTTTTGGCCAGCATTATGATGTAGTGCTAAGTGGCGAAAACCATAAACAGCTGTGGGTGCCGCCTGGTTTTCTGCATGGCTTTTTGACCCTGGAGGATAACACCATATTTACTTACAAGGTGACTCAATATTACGATAAAGTTTCTGAAGTGGGCGTGGTATGGAATGACCCATATCTAAATATAAACTGGAGTGAGGACATTGCTGAAGACGACCTTATTTTATCAGATAAAGATTTGGTATTGCCTTTGTTTAAAGACTTTGATAGTCCGTTTTAATTGGGATATTTTATTGGCTGAATGCGGGAACCTCGGTTCTGGAATCTAGCATTAGCATCAAAAAAAAGAAGAATAAAATTTTTATATTTTAATATGACACCCGATTTTTAAAAAAATCGGGTGTTTTTGTTTGTACAGAAAACGGTAAATTTAAATGATAGTAAACTTAACCAGTATATTATTAAATATACTGGTTAAGTTTAGCTAATAGTCAATAGTGATATAAGGCAGACCTGAGCCGGACCTTGTACCGGTTTTCCGCAACGAGGTCCCTAACAGCTCCGAACATGGTCGGTATAAGGTGGGTGCTAATACTAAGTCACATAAGATGCTCATTCTGTTAAAACACCAGCAATGGTCTGCCCTTTATTGGAATGATTTTTGACAATTTTGCCTGCATTATTATGTGTGCTTCTTTTGGATCTTCCATGCATGAATCCAGTTGCAGGATTTTCAAATACCTTAAATAACGCAGCAGATACTATCGGGAACCTGTTGGGATCAAGTTAGAAAAAGTAAAGATACGGCAGTGCTAGATCTTATTTTTTTCGAGGAAGGTTTTTAATGGTTGGTATAAAAAAAAAGGTAATATCGTTATGTTAAATATCTTCGGAGATAAAGTTGTGGATTTTAACCGTCAATTGCGTTATTCGGGTAAACTTCCGGAAGGTTTTCAAGTGCTGAACCCCTATGTGGATAATCCGGAAACGATGAAGGTGATGCAGGAATTCTATAATAAGTTCTATTGCGATTCCAATCGTCGAAAACTTATCCTTGGTATCAACCCGAGCCGTCATGGCGCCGGCGTAACTGGCGTACCATTTACCGATACCAAAAGATTGCAGAATGTTTGTGACATTAAAATGCATTCCGCACACACACACGAAATCTCTTCTGTTTTTATGTATGATATGATCGCCGAATATGGTGGTGTGAAAGATTTCTATAGTCAATTTTACATCAATTCCCCATTTCCACTAGCTATTATACGATTAACAAAGGAACGAAAATGGATAAATGCCAATTACTACGATGATGAGATGCTGTTTGAAATGGTAAAGGATTTCATGATTTGGGCGCTAAAAAAACATATAAGTCTGGGATTAGATACTTCTGAGGTTTTTGTGCTTGGAAAGAGAAATGCCCTTTTTATCCGCAAGCTAAACAAAGAGGCCCAGTTATTTGAGCGTTTAAAAATATTGGAACATCCCCGATTCATTCAGCAATACAAATACAGGGAAAAACAGCTTTACATTAATAAGTACATCCTAACATTGAATAACCAGTTATGAGTGTGGTGAAGAACAAAACGATTTATACCATAGGGCATTCTACGCACAGTATCGATGTATTTTTAGATATGCTCAAATCTTTTGACATCAAAATTCTGGCTGATATACGCCGTTTGCCAGGCTCTCGAAAATTTCCGCAATTTGATAAAGAATATCTAAAAATCGCATTGAAAGAAGCAGGAATAGAATATATCCATCTCGCTGACCTAGGCGGAAGGAGAAAGGCAAAAAAAGACTCAAAAAACAACCGATGGAACAATGCTTCTTTTAAAGGTTACGCCGATTATATGGAAACCAACGAATTTGAAAATGCCGTTGAAAACTTACAGAACATTGCCCTAAAACAAACCACAGCCTACATGTGTTCTGAAGCAGTATGGTGGCGGTGTCACCGTTCCATGGTGTCAGATTATCTTAAAGCAAAAGATTGGCAAGTCTTTCACATTATGGCCATCGAGAAAGCTCGGGAACATCCCTATACATCACCCGCAATTGTTGTTGGTGAAGAAATATCGTATTCGGATGAAATTTAAAATTATTTGTATGGATGAAACAATTTACCCCTCTATATTCAAAAAAAGTATTTACTTAATCCCTAAATAAATATTGATGTAAAACAAAAAAGGCCACTCATTTCTTCAATGAGCAACCTTTTAAGTAACCACTCAGGTTCCCTCTAACTTACTTTACTGACCTGAAAAATCGTTTAAGGTGTTATTTTCTTTGGATTTTATTTTCAGAAAAAAGCGGGGTTTTATCCACATTCTACTGTAGAACTTTAGGTGATATTTCTAGGTTTAACAGTATAAAAAGCTGTTTTTTGTGTATACAGAAGCTGCAAAGATGGATAACAAAGATTTTCTGAAACTTGTTGAAATTCTCGAAAGGGAATCTGCTGCCCGTATCGCTTCTGAAGCTTCAAGAATATCAGAAAGTACAGCTTTTCAGCAAACCATTAAAGATCTAAATTCCACAATCGAAAAGCTTAATGAAACTATCGGATCTCTTCTGGAAGAAAACCGTTTATTAAAAGGCCCAAAAAAGAATAGCAGGAACAGTTCTGTCCCTCCATCTAAAGATGAAAACCGTCCCCAAAAAACTAGTAGTTTAAGACCGTTGCAAGGCAATATGTGATTTAACTAATTGATTAACAATAAATTACACTTGTTTTTTTTGTTATTTAGGATATTTTTATGTATTTTA
>NZ_JBEONS010000007.1:0-119522 GCF_040544395.1 Pedobacter sp. CG_S7
CTGCATATTTGAACTTACCAATCCACATAGCCCGTCAAAACTTTTACGCATATCACAATATCCCGAATAAAGATAAAAACGGTGTGAAGATCCTAGTGAGAACATCTCAATACAGGCGGATCAACTGAGCTAAAAGCAACAGGTCGCCGTTAACCTTTAGTTTAACCCCATTCGGATAAAATAATTCTATCTCTCTGGCACCTGAACTCTTCTCTATTGGAATAAATTTCCCGGGAAGACTTTCTTTTTCATTGATCCGAGCATACCAATAATAGAACTTGGCCTCATTGATGCCTTTTTCAAGACAATATTGCTTTTTTGACTTGCCACTGGATTGCCAGTCCTCGATCATTGATACCATCGCGCTGCGTTTTTCTTCTAAATTATTCATGAAGGCAAAACTAGCCCTGAGAATTCAGCTAGTCAAGATGTACTTTGTAGGCTGGATACATTCATTCTGCATCTGGAGTTTGCCAATTTGCTCATATAAGCGGGCTTCATTAGCCTCATTTTCCTTGGTGCCGGTTTGCTTCTCGGAAAATACAGCCGAACTGTTTTCCAGAAAATGCTTCTTCCAGGTCGCGATCTGGGTAGGATGAATATCATACTGCAAGGCTAATTCAGCTATCGATTTTTGCTCTTTTAAAGCCTCTATAGCTACTTTCGCTTTGAATTCAGGACTGAACTTCTTTCTGCTAACTTTTTTCATCTGTCAATAAATTTACGGTTTTTTTTAGACCTTAAATTATTGACCTAATACTGGGGAGTATTATATAGGCCAGCAGCTTGCCGGACAGACATTGGATTATTGCCGCAGTCACCAGATCATCAGTGCTGGTGATTTCAAGGCTGTAGCAGAGAAGTTAAAACAACAAGAGCCTGTTTTAGGGGAAGCCAAAATTATTTCTTTAAATCCCTTAAATGGGGAAAGCTACCAAAAGACCATGCTGGATCCTGATAAAAGTGATTTACAGGCCTATGAAATGTTATTCAAATAAGTAAAAACGAAAGTCATCGGGCCAGGCCTGGCCCGATGACTTTCCTCATCAATCGAAAATAATGGAAACAGAAAAACAACAAATCAGGCAATTGTGTACACAATTCAAACTGGGCGGAATAGGCCCTGCACTGGACCAAACCATCACAAAAGCGGAAAGTCAGGGAATGGGCTTTGTAAAGTATACCATGGAATTGTTTAAACAGGAAGAAATACACCGTCTGGATAAAGATCTATCCAGACGGTTAAAGGCCGCAGGATTGCCCAGAAATGCCAATCTGGAACAATATGATTATGCTGTAGATAATGGTTTGAAGAAAGAACAACTTCACCAGCTCAGAGAACTCAACTGGGTAGACCAACTTTTTAACATGGTGCTGATGGGGCCTAGTGGGACGGGAAAAACAATGATCGCTGCCGGACTTTGTCATGATGCGGTGAAGGCTGGCTATAAAGCTTATTTCAAGACTATGGAAGATATCATACATACTTTACAAACTAAAGATGTGGTCAAATCCCAGCAAACCGAATATAGGAAACTCCTGAAAGCAAACCTGATCGTATTGGATGATATTATGCTTTTTCCATTGGAAAAGAATATGGCAGTGGCTTTTTTTAACTTCATTAACCATATTTATGAGTCCACTTCAATCGTGGTTACCACAAATAAAAAACCTACCGAATGGGCCAGGTTACTCGATGATGAAGTGATTGCAACAGCGCTGTTAGATCGGCTACTTTTTCGATGTGAGATTATCAATCTTTCAGGCGAAAGTTACCGGTTACAGAACCGAAAAACTTTTTTAGCTTCTTGAAAAAAGAATGTTACTTTTACCGCTAGAGTTCTGCATCATTGTTGCCATTTTCTCTGCACTATTGTTGCCAAATACTCTGCATTCTTAATTGCCAAAAATCCTGCAGTATTACTTACCGACTACACAGCTCCTAACTGTAAAGACTTTTCCGGACGAGACAATGCTTTATATATATCTACTAATATCTAACTATATCTAGTTACATACAACTATTTCCCAATACAAAAAGTAATTCCAGTTGGTTTACAGGCACTTAAGACCAGGAAGGTACAAATGAGATACAAAACTTTAAAAATAAGTTTTCACCGCTAATTCGAATTGAGGAATAAAGATACGTAAAAAGGATGTTTTATGACCTTAATTAATTTTTAATAGTATAATACAGATTCAAACCAATAAATCTAAAATATAATTCTATGTATAATATTTGCCTTAATATTTTAACTGATAAGATCTTCCAAAACTTCATACGACAAGAAAAATTTCTTGCAATTATTCACAAATGTTTTAAGACCTTCAAAATTATAAATGACAGTGCCGTTTAATCCCACCAAATAAGTAGTAACATCTTTACTATGCATTATTAAATTTCGCAAATTACATAATTCTTCAATGGCTATATCATTGCCATTTACAATCCGTTTACTTACAAAATACAATAAGAGTTCCTTTAAATAAAAAGTTTGAAAAGGATTAGCATCCCGCCTTATTAATTCTGTTTTATTTAATTTGTCAAGATCGTCCGGAATTAGCTCTAAATATCTTTTCGCCCAAAACTCTCGCTTGGATTCCCTTTTTTGATTGATCGATTGACCATAAATCCAATCAATAAAATCTCGATTATCGAAACCATATCGTATTAAGACAGTCCTTAAATTATTTTCAAAACGTAAAATAGCACGATATAATTCTACATAAAGGAATTCATTATTGTAATCAATGATATGTACAACTCCTCTTATTTTCCCGTTATCTAGTATAAAACGAATTTCATTACTGTTGATTTTTTCGAATTTCTCCAGAGTCTGATCAGCAAACAGCATATCGAAAGAATTAACACTCAAATCTGCAGAGAGCTCATCTTTAACAAAGTCATTATTATATAATTTATATATTCCTTTCCTATCTCTCGTCGGTAAATAACTAATACCGTTCTTTCTACAGAAATCTATTAAATGTTCTTTATTTGAGACATCATAAAATATCAGATCACGGACACCAATATCTGATATTGTAGCATATTTTAATTTATTTATCATATTAACATTCTACGTCTTTCTGATTTACATGGGCATTAGACTCCGCTAATACGTGATTAGTGAATTTCAAAAACACATTAATATCTTTCAAAATTATAAGCAGATCCCAAAACAAGTATTTTGAAATATTTAATTGATAAGGAGTATTATTCTGATCAGTAGGAAATCTAAATCTCATACTATCAGAGTCTAATTCATGTAATACATCAATGAACTCCTCTGCTTTCATCCTATAATCATGTAACTGATCTTGCAGAACATTAGACAAAGCAGCCGCATCTGTTTTATCAAGATAATCACTATAAACGTTCAATAATCCAACCAACGAATGTTCTAAATCTATTTTTTTCTTCTTAACTGCATCTGAAAACTCTCGAGCTTCTCTTATTAGAGATTTTAAAGAGATCTCAATACTATGACGAATTAAAAAGTAAACAGGAAGGAAACATTGATTAATATTAATTTGTCCCGTACTTACGAATCGAAATATTCTATCTACCAATTGTTCATACTCATGTGCAATGTGATTATCATTCTTAGTCTCATTTAAACAGAAAGTCAAATTACATACCTCAGCCCTAGAGTAGTTATTTGCAACATCAATCTTTTTAAAATATTGCAATTCTGTCAGAGCCTCATTATATTCAACAAGAATTTTGGTCAGATCAACTTTAGTATCCGAATTTAAAAAACGAGTACCACTACTATCAAAATAATATTTCAGGGAGTCCCCTTCCGAATTGAAATCTAAATTAATATTCGAATATAAAATACTATTTGTATCAATCCCTAATTCAGATAATAACTGATCTATATTATGAGTAAGTCGAATATCCGTAATATTTGATTTAAGTAATAATTCGATTGCATGCCGGGCTAAAAACAAAGTACCTCTCGCTGTTGCATTCAGCAAATATCGTCTTCGACAGAGAGTAACTAACTTATCAAGTAAATAATGGTATTGTTCATAATAATATTTGTACGTTGGGGCATAAAGCCTCGCATCTATGTTAAACTTCGATTGATCAAAGTCGGCTTCATCATAAAATAACATGTAAAATATATTTTAGTTTAAAAATTGATATCTAATCTACTAATACTTCCCTCACATAACCTAATTACTTTCAACACGTTGTATTAAAAGTTCACATTCATAATAATTGATCTATACCTTTACAAACAGAGTGGTATAAAACCCAAACAAGCAGTATTCATAAATAGGTAATTAACAGCAAGATACAAGCTTACAAACCTATTTTCAGAATTCCCGGATATTATTCCTTTTTACCCATTTTCTCAAATTCACCTAAAATTGAATTAAACAAATTTATTCCAGATGAACCTTTGTTTGGATTCGCCATTATCGAAGCTACATGTTTCATGTCATCAATCTCTTTACTTTCAAAATAATAAGACTTAAAAGACAAATCCATACTTAACATAAAAAAAGCGAGTAATTCTGAGTTTGTATGACTAGCTCGTTCTTTAGAACTCATAGTTAATTGCTCTTCGTAATTATTTATTTCATTAGAATACAGGAGCATCTCTGTAACAAACAATACTTTTATTATTCCATCCGTCTCAATTCGATTAGCAATCTCATTAAATTTTCTATATGTCGTTGTTTTTATAGAACTATCAAAAGACATTAAATTAAAAGTAGCATCATCATATACAATCACACAAGTTGGCATCATTTTCTTTTGCATTTGAAATATAACAATATGCATTATTACAAAATCATCAAATAAGTCTGTTACTCTACAATTGGGTGACATCTTAGATAAATTTGCAATAGGTATTCTTTGGAGTGGCGGCTGAGTGGATAAACCGCTTCAAATTGACCCCCTTGAAATTGGAGTTGGTACCTTTGAGTTGAGACAGGTTTAAGAAATAGAATTAAATTTGTTAATACATGGCAAGAGTATTTGATGAGTCATTTAAGAAAATGGCAGTAGAATTATCCTATTTAAAGGATTCGGTTACAGAAGCAGCTAAAGAATTAGATTTAGCGCCCAGTAGATTAAGTAAATGGCGACAGGATCCAAGGTTTAATGGAGGGACAGTTTTACCATTAAATAATAAACTGACAGCTGAAGAGCAAGAGATTAGAACCTTAAAAAAGCAATTGAAGGATGCTGAATTGGAAAATATGATCTTAAAAAAGGCGGTAGCCATCTTTTCCAAGGGCGACTGAGAAAGTATGAGTTCATAAAGACATATATGAACTTGTTCTCGGTTGAGAAGATGTGCAAGATTATAAATACAAGTAGTAGTTCGTTTTATAAGTGGATTTCTAGATCAAAAAGCAATAGTGATAAGAAAACAGAGGAATTGATTTTACTGGTAAAACAAGCGCACCAGGATAGTGATCAAATATATGGTAGTCCTCGAATTACCTTAGAACTGAACAAGAAAAACCATAAGATATCACGTTCTTATGTTGCCAGGTTGATGAGGAAATTGAATCTGCGAAGTAAGATTCGGAAGCAATTTAAGGTAACTACAGATTCTAAACACAACTTTCAACTTGCTGAAAACCTCTTTGCAAGAGATTTTTCTACAGAAGGTCTATCTCAAAAATGGGTTGGTGATATTACCTACATCAAAACTGGGGCAGGATTGCTATATCTTACTACTGTTATCGATCTTGCTGATAGAAAAATCATAGGATGGTCGTTTAGTAATGACATGACAGCGGAGCATACAACTATAAAAGCACTTAACATGGCTATTGCCAGAAGAGGTGTAAAAGAAGGTTTGATTTTCCACTCGGACAGAGGCGCTCAGTATGCATGCAATGAGTTTAAGTCCTTACTAAGGAAAAATGAAATTATTCAAAGTATGAGTAGAAAAGGTAATTGCTGGGATAATGCAGTGGCCGAAAGTTTCTTCAAAACACTGAAATGTGAACTAGTTTATCACAGAAAATTTGTGAACAGGGAAGTTGCTAGATTAGAAATATTTAGATACATCGAAGGGTTTTACCATCAAAAGAGAATACACTCTGCTTTAGGTAATAGAACACCCAACGAAATGGAGACATTTTATAAATCTAATAGTTTATTAGTAGCATAAAAAAGTCTCCACTTTTAAGTTGCAATTCCAGTTGCTCCCTGTTACCCCAGAGGAGGCAACAACAGCCGAACCCGGAAAGCTGTAATCATCATAATAATTGATCTGATGGATTTTTAAGCCGGGAAGGTTTTGAGGAATAACGTTGTTGGTATATCCATCTACACCTCCAGTGCCACTGCTCTCCCACAAAACAGGCTGCACGTTTATAGCCGCCTGTAACGCGGGCCGGGTTAAAGTATGCGAAATCTCATACCCTTTAACCACTTGCCTGCCAAGGGCATCATATTTATAAAAGGACCGCTCCACTTTTGCTTTTTGAACCGAGTCCTGGCTAAACACCAGCTGATCGAGGTTATCATAAACAAACTCTTCCCAACCTTTGCCCGGGATTTTTTTACGAATCAGCCGGTTGCGTCCATCATAACGGTAAGCATAAATATATTGGTTAAACTGGGTATCACTCAGGGCTTCTGTAAAACTGTTCACCGTGACCGCTGGTGGAAGCACAAAGGCAAGGTTCCCTAAGTCATCGTACACATAATAGGTACTTAAAGCCGCGCTCTCTGTTTGCCATAGCTTTTTCAATATCAACCTACCTTCCTTGTCTTTAAATTCTTCAACCGTGCCTGAATTGCCCGAGACCCAGTTTTCATCCTTTAACACCGTCTTATATAAAGTACCTGCAGCATAATTAGCCACTGAGTTAGCCCCTGTGCCACTTATATTCCAAAGCTTGACAGCATCAGCTGCAATATTGGCCTGATAATCCGTTTTTAACGTATGTCCTGATCCGGATATTCCAGCCTGGTAAGGTTGCCACGCGGCCCCCTGAAATCCCTGCTCTCTCACCCGGTTTAATGGAGAAGCTTCAAATACAGTCTGGCTGAAAGGATATGGGGTTGACTTAATGTTACTGTCACTCCCAGGGTTCTGATAAAAGACAGACTGCTGATTGACTGCATCACCTTTAAAACTTGCATCATTGCCAGATACATAGCTGTCATACTTTTTATCCTCACGGCCAAAGGCATCATAACTCACGGGGGTCACCAGTGACTGCCCCTCAGGGCTACCCTGGGTAACAACCGTTTGACTCAACCGCCCCAGCCCGTCAAAATACTGTACCGTTTGGCTCACCCCGGAAACAGTTCTTGCTGCATTTACGTTCAGCTCAGTCACAGCCGAATCCCTGAACACACGTGTACTGATATAGTTCTGATTGGAACTGGGTGTCCCGTTTAAAAAAGGATTATTCTGGGCGATGTATATCCGCGCGTTATTTCCTGATGGAATAAAAAAACCACTTTTCAGCGTGATGCTACCACTTGCCGTTATCTCGGTCTCATTTGAATAGCTACTATACACTTTATCAGGCTGCGCCTGCAAACGCAAACCAAAAAACAAGGTAAGGAACAAAATGAATGCAACCTGAATGCCTATTCTTTTAGATAATTCCGGCCTTGACCTATTTTGCGAAACAGTGACTAGCATAGAAACCCGTTAATATGAGCCGCTAATTTAATTCACCAAAGTGCAACCATAATGCACCCGGACAAATTATTTTCTAGGCCTATTGAAGCTGATGATACAGGTCGACGAAACTTACCATATGGGACTTCTTGTAATTTAAATTGACAATTATTGTGATAAACTTTGATTGTTTAAACGAAAAAGAGGAATTCTGCCTATGGAGCCATTTAATTTTGAAAAACTTCCCGAAGTGATCAGAATCTTATTTGAGAAGGTAGAGCACATTGAAGAATTACTTAAAGATCTACAGCCACAGGCTCCGAAGGAAAATGAGCTTTTAACAGTCCAAGAAGCTGCTATATTTCTGAAAGTCACTGTTCCTGCCTTATACACAAAAGTAAGCAGACAGGAGATCCCTGTAAGCAAACCAGGCAAAAGGTTATACTTCAATAAGTCCGATCTGAAAAAATGGGTCCAGGCTTCGAGAAGAAAAACTGTTATGGAGATTAGAAAAGAAGCCGAAGAGCGTATAAAAATGCTAAATAAGCATAAAGATTTTATTTGATATACCCACTCAGACCAATAGTTCTATATTGTTTACAACAGATACCGAAGTTTGATGTTTCTTCCTATAGCTTTAAGTAATCCAGGATGATCGTTTACAGTCGCGTCGATAGCATCCCAATCCCCCTTTAAGTTGCAGGCAAGCTGATACTCGATACCGTTCAGGTTAATCTGGATTTCAGTGGTTTGTTTTGTGATTCCCTTGGTAACAATAACGTAAGTAGAGTCCTTTTCATCAAAGCTGATGCGCATGGGTAAATTCATAATGCAAATATAGCGACGAAATGTGCTTTTGTTGTGCTTAAAGTTATGCTCACCTAAAGTTTATGAACGGTTATAAAACCCCTTTTCATTAAGATGCACAATAAACTTAAATGGCTTCGTAGGTAAGTTTTCATCCAATTCGACTATAGCAGCTTCTTCCGGCATTTTCAACATAACCTTGTCTGCTGCATTACGTTTGGTCTTGTCTACGATTTTTGCGTAGATCTCAGTGTTCTTAAAAGCCTTATGACCTAACATTTTAGAAACCGTATAAATATCCGTTCCAAGTTCCAGTTGCAGCGTAGCGAAGGTATGCCGAAAACTATGGAAAGTAATATTCTTATTAATACCTGCAGAAGATAACCAGTGCGTAAAAAAAGTCTTCAATCTGGAATACCTTAATCCTTCAAAAATATAACATGCTCTGTGTTTTGAATCCCCATAAATAACACTGCTTGATCTGATATCGGCATAACTTCTGCTGTTTCGGTTTTCTCCTGTGAAAACTGAAGTTCATATTTCCCTGCAGTTCCGCGCAGGTCTGACCATTTCAGAGTTGCAACGTCGGAAAATCTCAAACCAGTAAGCCCAGAGAAAAGCGCTGCCCTTTTCATCAGATTTGAATCGGCAGGTGTTTCTGCTAATTGCTGGAACTCTTCAAAGCTAAGCCTTTCTCTATGCGTTTCCTTGTGTGTGACGGGCTTAACAATAGCATGTAGGTCTTGTGGGATTAAGCCCTTTTTGTAAGCAATTCTTAAAATATGTCTCAGCTTAGCGTAATAGCTTACAGCCGTATTTCTTGAGATAGGCTTTCCAGTCCTGCTGATACCGGGCCCACTAAGTAAATAATTTTTATAGTCCTCACATAAATAATCATTGAGCTCAGGGAATTTTAAATCATGACCTGCAAAGGCGATAAAGTACCGTAACCCCATCCCCCAGTTATCTGAAAAAGATTGTTGCTTTTTGCGGGCCTCAATTTTAAAAAAGTCGATAAAGCTTGAATTTCTTAAGGTATCTGAAAGAAAACCAAACCTACGATTTTGTATATCTAATTGTCGTTGGGCACAAATTGTACGAGCCAACATCATAGTTTCTTTGTTATGCTGGCGTTCCAATTGATCTATGGGGTCATCAAAAATATACAGTTCAAGCATCTCAAACCGGTGTAATTTGCCGCTAGCTGGATTTTTTAGTGGTGGTGAATAGTCAAGTAGCAGACTTTTTCTATTTTTCGTAATACTTCTCATCCTCAATTTTACTCTAGCCATAACTTTATCTGTTTTGGTTTATAATTCTTTCTAAATCGGATTTCAGCACATATGTGTACCACCCACTTTGATATTTTCGAATGTTATTTCTTTTGATCAGAGAGAATAAAGCTGTTTCAGAAAAATTGAATTTTTCCTGAGCTTCGGCCATAGTATAGCAATATCTGGGATGGGGCTTCTTCTTGGGTTTTTCCCGGATTTTGACTGGAATTTCTGATTGTTCAAATACTTTATCGACTTCTGTTCTTTTAATAATGATTTTCCTGTCAGAAAGCCGAACTGCTTTAATTCTTCCACTGTAAATGATGTTGTAAACCGTCTTAGTACAAATATTGAGCAGCTTTGAAGCCTCTCTAACAGATAGAAATTCGACGGGCACCTGTTTAGCTTCAATCACATCCACCGCTTGCTTCACCTCAATTTCCGATACTTTAATTTTAAGCTCACGTACCTTTTGTTTACTGTGCCTGCTATTGCATTTGTGAGTACAATACCGGGTTACAGTCGTCTTCGCAATAAAGGTGTTCCGACAATATTCACAAATTCTTTTTACGGCAATATTTGAACTCATTGTATGATAATTTAAAATGCCTGCAATCCATTTTTCGTACCCTCTTTTCTACCTAAATCATCGGTTGTAATCTACCCCCGATTTTAGCACCTTTTAACCTAATTTGGGCGATTTAAGTGGAATTAAGAGGAACTAAGCGCCATCATTTACCCTGTAATTTTTTAGGATAAAAAAAAACGCACTTGAGTTACAGATGCGTTACAAAAGTCAGAAAAACAAAAGGATAAATCCAAAAATATGGACAAAAGAAATCAACATAACTTATTAACAATAAGCCATTTACTTGTCATTATTTATCGTAATTATGAAGTAATTATCATCGATTACTTTCCGATGCAAAACTTACTAAATATATTCTCCAGCAAATCATCCGTCGTAACCTGTCCTGTAATCTCGCCCAAATAATGTAGCGCCTGCTTAATATCCACCGACAAAAACTCCGAAGTAACCGGATTCGCTAAACCATAAGCAACACTATCCAGCGCAGCCCTGGTCTTCTGCAAAGCCTCCACATGCCTAATATTCGTCACCATAGTATGATTATCAGTCAGCTGATCACCAACAGCAATTTCGTACAACCTTTCCTTTAGCTCCTCTACAAACTGATTTTCACGAGCAGAAATAGAAATAAAATGAATGGCCTCCGGCAAGTCCAAAGCATCAAAATCAAAAGCCGAAACAAGATCAATCTTATTCGCTACCGCTAAAAAAGCCACCTCTGCCCTGTACAACTTTAAAATATCAGCCTTTAAATCGTCGGCCGACAAAGAAGCAGCGTCAAACAAATAAACTAGCACAGCACTTTGGTCAATCTTCTGCATCGTCTTCTCCACTCCGATCGCCTCAATAGTATCCGTCGCTTCCCGAATTCCAGCAGTATCAATCAACCTGAAGTTAATCCCATTGATATTTAAAACCTCCTCAATCGTATCTCGCGTAGTACCAGCAATTTCACTCACAATAGCCCTTTCCTCGTTCAGCAAAGCATTCAGCAAAGTAGATTTCCCTGCATTAGGTCTTCCGGCGATAACCGTATTGATCCCCTGCTTAATTACATTGCCCAATTCAAAAGAACGGATCAATTTATTTAGCACCAGGGTAATCTTATTGATGAGCTCCTGCAACTGATCGCGATTAGCAAATTCAACATCCTCTTCAGCGAAATCCAGCTCCAGCTCTATCATCGACGCAAAGTGGATCAGCTGCTCACGAAGCACCTGCAGCTCTGTGCTAAAACCACCCCGCAATTGGTTCATCGCCACTTGATGTGCCGCAGCTGAATCTGATGAAATTAAATCCGCTACAGCTTCTGCCTGCGATAAATCCAAACCTCCATTTAAAAATGCCCTTAAGGTAAATTCGCCTGGTTTAGCTGCACTAGCACCTTTTCTAATCAATAAAGAAATAATTTGCTGAATGATGTAATTTGACCCGTGACAAGAAATTTCCACCACATTTTCCTTGGTGTAAGATTTTGGTGCCACAAACAGAGCCACAACCACTTCATCTATAACCTTTTCCCCATCTTTTATCAAGCCAAAATGTAAGGTATGTGAATCTTGAAGCAGCAAATCCTTCCCCTTAAATACAGCATTCGTAATGGTAATGGCATCCTTCCCCGAAAGGCGGATTACCCCAATTGCACCAACGCCGGTTGGGGTAGATAAAGCAACTATAGTTTCATTTGTAATCATCAGACGGGTGTTTTATCTTCTAAAGCTCAAAATTAGCCAAACATTTCTTACCTTCCGGTGTTAATTTTGTAAATTTAAGAATACACTATGCAAGAACTGCCACTCACGGTTAGAAGATCAATTGAATTATTAGGTTTGGCTTTAGTTGGAACTATTTTTGTACTCGGTGCCGGAATTATCATGCCCGTCCTTACTGCTTTCTTTTTGAGTCTGCTACTTTATCCTGCCTTCCGCTTTTTGAGAAAACACAAAGTGCCTGAAGTTCTGGCCATTATATTCCCTATCCTCCTGTTAATCATTTTTGTAGGCCTCATCGGCTGGTTTTTCTCCTCGCAAATGGGAATGCTCATGGGTGATTTCCCTCAAATTAAAAAGAATGTTTCTCTGCACCTGCATTCCGTCAGCGATTGGATCAGTAGCCATAGTGAATACTCCACAAAAGAACAAACTGACTTTATAAAAGAAAAAAGTAACGACCTCATGAATTTTGCCGGCGGTCTGGCAAGTGGCGCGGCGGTTACATTGAGCTCCATCTTCATTTTCGTTGGCTTACTTCCCATTTATGTTTACCTGATCCTTTTTTACAAAGACATCTTACTCCGCTTTATTTTTATGTGGTTTAAGCCTCATGTTCATTCCCGAGTAAAAGATGCGATCTATGAAACGGAATCTATTGTTAAAAACTACCTGATGGGCTTGCTCATTCAGGTTACTTATATGACTATCCTCTTAGGTGGAACTTTATTTTTATTTGGCATCAAACATGCCTTACTTATTGGAATCATCTTCGCCATCCTTAACCTAATTCCTTATGTAGGTGCGCTGTTCGGTAACATTATCGGCGTCTTGCTTACCCTCACTTCTTCAACTGAAATTTGGCCTGTGCTTACAGTACTGATCATCATCGCTGTAGTGCAGTTTTTAGACAATAACATCTTAATGCCCAGAATTGTCGGTTCTAAAATAAAAATTAATGCGCTGGTGTCAATCATCGGGGTCGTCATTGGTGGAAGTATTGCCGGTGTGCCCGGTATGTTCCTCTCCATGCCTATGATTGCCGTTTTAAAGGTTATTTTTGACCATACTGAAATCTTTAAACAATGGGGTGTTTTACTCGGCGATGAAAGACCTGCTAAAAGCCCGATGGGCTTCCCCATATTCAGAAAGAAAATAATAGATACGACTAAGGCTGGTGTTCAAAAATAGAATTACATGGCCATGGGTAGGGACACATAAAAAGTTGTTCCTTCCCATGCTATACTATTAAACCAAATCTCTCCCCCCTGCTGCAATATAAAATCCCTGCATAAAATCAGACCCAATCCTGTGCCTTTTTCATTTGCAGTTCCATAACTGGAAGTTACATTTAAAGTGAAAATTCTTTGTTGTTTATCGGCCGTCATCCCAACTCCATTATCCTTAATGCTAATTATACATTTACTTCCTTCTTTATGGACACTTAACCCAACAACACCTTTTAAATGCGAAAATTTAATAGCATTATTTAATAAATTCCGCATCACCACCTTTAACATATTTGGGTCTGCTGATATATTTATTTCTTCTTCTATTTTAAGGTCAATACTGATCCCTTTTTTATCAGCGCGCTGCTGGAATATTTCAATAGTTTCTTGGAGCAGATCTTTTAAATTTACTACTCCTAGCTGTAAATAATTAAGTTCCATTCGGCTTTTTGACCAAAGCAATAAATTGTTCAGTAAAATCTTTGCATCACCCAAAGAGCGGGTAAGGTCTTGCTCAATCACTGTACGTTCTTTCCAATTTAAGCCGTCGGCTTGCAACAAATCAAGATAGTGCTTAACAGAAGCAATGGGTGCACTGAGTTCACTCGATATAATAGAGAAAAGTTTATCTTTCTCCTGGTTGGACTTTTCAAGTTTAGCGGCCTTTTCTTCTGCTATATTCTTCTGCAACTCATAATTGTTTCTAATCATTACAAGACCTATATACATCACAATCACTACAGTAAAATAAGAAACCACAAGGTCCAGGTATTGTTCAGTCCGGTTTAAGTATGCTTTCTTAACAATCCCTGGATTGATATATTCCAGGTACACCATAACCAAAAGCACAGCTAAAGTCACCATAAACCAGAAAAACCGTACTTTTGAGGGCACAATCAGTAAAACGAAAAACAATGTTTCAACAGAAAGTAGCATCGCATTACCTGCTATTCCGGCATTATACATATAAGCAAAAATATGTGTTATACTCAGCGCAATGATTGTCAGCGTAATCGCCAAATTAAGCTTCTTTTTATACCGGCTTAAATAGTAAAGTCCAGTTAGCCCTAATCCCACGAGTGTGGAAATTAACACCGCTTCATGGAGACTGGTAAACATGTAAAAAATAGACTCCCCGAATATAATAATAATTGCAAGTAGTGTAACCGTATGGAAAATCCTACTTTGCAGCGAAAATTCTTTCGGGTCCCCTATTAACAATTGATAACGCGCTTTTAACATCGACTTATTTACATTCTTTCAGGAACAATAATTCCTAATATCTTCATTCCTGATTTAAGGATATTAGCAGTTAACCAGCTTAAATTTAAACGGTGTTGTTTTACCTTTTTATCTTCCTCTTTAATAATCGGTGGTATTTCATGGTAAAACTTATTGAACATCTTCGCCACTTCGTAAAGATAATTAGCTAACGTAGCCGGACTATAGCCTTTGGCTGCAGCAGCTATTTCTGAAGGGTATTTTGATAATAAGATCACCATCTCCAACTCCGTAGGTGTTATCACTAAATCAGCATCACTTTTAACTCCCGCTTCATATCCTGCCTTATTCAATAAGGATTTAATGCGGGCATGGGTATATTGTATAAACGGACCGGTGTTCCCTTGAAAATCAATAGATTCTGATGGATCAAACAACAGCCTTTTCTTGGGTTCTACTTTCAGCAAAAAATATTTTAAAGCGCCTAACCCAATGTTATAATATAAACGATCTTTCTCTTCTTCAGAAAAGTCGTTTACCTTACCCAAAGCTTCTGTCTTTTGTTTTGCAGTCTCAATCATCTCTGCCACTAAATCATCGGCATCTACAACTGTTCCTTCCCTTGATTTCATTTTCCCGCTTGGTAAATCTACCATACCGTACGATAAGTGGTGTAAGCCTTGTGCCCATTCTTTTCCTAGTTTCTTTAATATCAGAAACAATACCTTGAAATGGTAATCCTGCTCATTGCCCACCACATAAATTGATTCATCCATCTTGAAATCATCATATTTCATTTGGGCGGTTCCTAAATCCTGCGTGATGTAAACCGACGTCCCATCAGCACGTAATACCAATTTTTCATCTAAACCATCTGCGGTAAGGTCAATCCAAACCGAGCCATCTGGCTTCTTAAAAAATACACCCTTTTCTAATCCTTCTTCAACCGTATCTTTTCCTAATAAATAAGTGTTACTTTCATAGTAATATTTATCGAAATCTACCCCAAGATTTTTATAGCTGATATCAAATCCTGCGTAAACCCAAGCATTCATCCTTTTCCAAAGTGTTAATACTTCCTCATCTCCGGCTTCCCAGGCTAACAACATTCCTTGCGCTTCCTTAATCAAAGGTGCGTTTTTCTTTGCTTCTTCTTCCGTCTGACCAGCAAATTTTAAGGCTTCGATTTCTTTTTTATATTCTTTATCGAAAATTACATAGTATTTCCCAACCAGGTGATCTCCTTTTAAGCCTGAACTTTCTGGTGTCTCACCATTTCCATATTTCTGCCAGGCCAGCATCGATTTACAAATATGGATACCCCTGTCGTTCACTAAGTTTACTTTATAAACTTCATGTCCATTGGCTTTCAATAATTCTGCAACAGAATAACCTAATAAGTTATTGCGCACATGGCCTAAATGCAATGGTTTATTGGTGTTTGGCGAAGAATATTCTACCATAACCTTATTGCCATTGGGCTTAAAGGTTCCAAATGAAGGATCCAGCAAATCGGTATTTAATAAATTAAGCCAATAATAGCCAGCAATGCTGAGGTTTAAAAAGCCTTTAATCACATTAAAAGAGGTCACTTCTTCTACATGCTCCACAAAATATTCACCGAGGTCATTTGCTGTAGCCTCAGGAGATTTCTTAGAAAATCTGACTACAGGAAAAACCACTAAAGTGATTTCTCCTTCAAATTCTGCACGGGTATCTTGCAGGTTTACCTGCTGTTCAGGCATATCCTGATTATATAAATGCTTTACTGCCGCTACTGTTGCAGTAATCAAATTTCTTTCGATGTTCATGTTCTATTCGTTTCTAAGCGCATTTGTTGCTTTAACTAAAATCTCAAAGGCATGTTCTGCCATCTGATTTTCCCGATCTAAGGTGGGGTTTACTTCCACAATTTCAAAGCAACATACTTTTTTATTCGTAATCAATTTAGACATCAGCGTTCCGGCTTCCTTTTCAGTGATGCCTTGTGCTACTGGTGTGCCTGTGCCCCTGGAGGTTGTTGGATCTAATGAATCCACATCAAAAGAAACGTAAATCATATCGCAATGATCTAAATACATCATCGTTTCAATAACAATCCGCTCCGCTCCCCTTTTCCTGAGGTCTGCTGTGGTAATAATTTTAACGTTATTTTTTTTAACCAGACTTTCTTCCGGCGCTTCCATGTCGCGCGCTGAAATCAAAACCAAATCGCGGTAGGTGATTTTTGGCGCTATATTGCCTACATTCTTCAATTGAAACCAATAATTCATGGTCTCCTGATCTAACTTATTTACTTTAGCATCAAGGTTATCTTCGTCTAAAACCATTGCCAATGGCATTCCGTGCATATTTCCAGATGGCGTGGTATAGGGTGAATGCAGGTCAGCATGGGCATCAATCCAGATCACCCCCAATTTAGATTTTGGATAGGCCGCCTTGATCCCAGAAATTGTCCCCGCTGCAGTACTATGGTCGCCAGCTAAAATTACTGGAAATTCATTCCTGCCTAAAGTTTCTTTTACCTCATCACTTACTCTTTCCACCATCGTCAGGATTCCTGAAATACGTTTAGCAAAGGGGCTGCCGGTACTTTCCAGCAACAAATGGTTTTCATTTGGTACTTCTACAGAGGTGTGCTTTTTAAAAAACCTGCTCCCATAATCTAATGCGGCAATTTTAATCGCATCAACGCCTAAACTGGCACCACGGGTGCCCGCGCCAATCTCTGATTTTACTTCAATAATCTTTAAAGTTTTGGTCATAAAAAAAATTACTGGTGTATTTATAAAAACTTATCTTTGTGCCAAAATTAGTTGATTTTAATTTGCTAAACCCTTAAATATTGCTCAAAAATATAAAAAATGCAGAGTTACTCCGAATTTCTTGATCTTAGTGTTGGTTTTCCTCAGGAAGGCTATGACATTATAGACGATGAATTATACTTCCATGACCTGAATTTAATGGAGATGATTGAAACTTATGGTACCCCATTGCGTTTCACCTACCTGCCAATAATCAGTAAAAAAATTCAACAAGCAAAGATATTATTTCAAACCGCCATCCTGAAAAATAATTACAGGGGCGATTATAAATATTGTTATTGTACTAAAAGTTCTCACTTTCGCCATATTGTGGAAGAAGCGCTCAAGAATGGTATCCACCTGGAAACTTCTTCTGCCTTCGACATGCCCATGATTGATGCGCTAGAGAAAAAAGGTGCTGTTGATAAAAATATAACCGTAATCTGTAATGGTTTTAAAACCTATCAATACAAACAGTATATCATCGATATGCTGCATGATGGTTATAAAAACATTATTCCTGTATTGGATAACAAGGAAGAGTTTAACTTGTATGACGATGAGATTGAAATGGATACGCCTTGTAATTTGGGTATCCGGATTGCCGCTGAGGAACAACCAGATTCGCAGTTCTATACCTCCCGCTTAGGCGTAAGAGTAGAAGATGTAATTGAATTCTACAATAATAAAATTGCGGTGAACCCTAACTTCAGGGTTAAGCTGCTTCACTTTTTCATTAACTCTGGTATTTCTGATACACCTTATTACTGGAACGAGCTGGAGAAATATGTTACCTTATATTGCAAATTCAAAAAAATTAATCCGGAATTAGATACCCTTGATATTGGTGGGGGTATGCCATTTAAGGATTCTCTGGTCTTTGATTTTGATTACGAATACATGGTGAATGAAATCGTAAAAAGAATTAAAGAGGTTTGTGCAGAGCATGATGTAATTGAACCTGATATCATTACTGAATTTGGTAAATATACAGTGGCAGAAGCCTCGGGTATCCTTTATAAGGTTTTAGGTCGCAAGCAACAAAACGATAGAGAGAAATGGCTGATGCTGGATGGTTCTTTCATCACCAATCTGCCTGATGTCTGGGCTTTAAACCAAAAATATGTGTTGCTGCCGGTCAATAACTGGGATGCGGAATACGAAAGGGTTAACTTAGGTGGTATTACTTGCGATGGCCAGGATTATTATAACCAGGAAGCGCACATGAATAGTGTTTTTATGCCTAAAACGCGTAAAGTGCAATATTTAGGTTTCTTTAACACGGGTGCTTATCAGGAAGTTTTAAGTGGTTACGGTGGTATTCACCATTGTTTGTTGCCTAGCCCCAAACATGTTATCATCCGCAGAAACCGCGATGAAACTTTCAACTTCGAGGTCTTCGGCGAAGAACAAAATAGTAAACAGGTACTGAAAATACTGGGTTATACCTAGTAGATTAATCCTTTAAATCAAACAAGGGCATTCTGTAAAGAATGCCCTTGTTTGATTACTTAAAATTATTTTCTGCATAATTGAACAGACTCGCTTTTTTGCAAAAAGCTTCAATTAAGACACTTTAATTTCTTTGGTCTGTAATTTACTTTCGTCCTTTTTACCTAATGTTAGGGTTAAAATGCCATTCAAATAAGCTGCGTCTATTTTCTCAGCATCTATGGTTTCTGGCAATACGAATGACCTGGCGAAAGAATAATAATCAAATTCCTTCCTACTATAGGCTTTCTCTTCTCCTTCGGCAACTTTTTTCTCTGCCCAAACAGAAAGAGTGTCTTTCTTTAAATTGATTTGAAAATCTTCTTTGTTTAACCCCGGTGCAGCAATCTCTATTTTATAATCTATTGCTGATTCTAAAATGTTAACTCCAGGCACTTTATTAACCTCCAAGTTTTTATTTATCGCTTCGGTAAACAATGAGTCGAATACATTGTTAAAATATGGGGCTGTGTTTCTAGTCTTGTTGTTGAAATTTACTAATGTCATGGTTGTTTCTCCTTTGTTTTTAATTAGTTTTTTAATATTTTATATATATAACCCTATCTTCAACTCTTATACCAACCCATTTTTCTATGAATTTTAAGACATTTTGGCGCAATAAAGAAAAACAATCAGACAAAAAGGCAGTTATCGTCAATCAACTCGACAGTTTTAAGTATAAAACAGCTATCGAAACCCGATTTATGGATTTCGATATGATGGGTCACGTTAATAATTCAGTTTACTTTACTTACCTGGAAATTGCCCGCACTAAATATTGGAAACATGCCATTAACTGGGATTGGAAAAAAACAGGAATTGTAATTGCCAACGCCACATTGGATTATGTAACACCTGTATTTTTGGAAGATAAAATCATCATCTATGTGCGAACCTCCAGAATTGGCAAGTCCAGCTTCGACCTGGACTATTTAATCGTCAAATTAGTATCTGGTAAAGAAATTATTTGCAGCAAAGGTAAAACAGTCTGTGTTACTTTCGATTATACCTCCAAAACCGCTACCAGTATTCCTGCTACAGAAAGGGCGCAGATGATTGCCTTCGAACAACTTAGTGATCAGCTGTAATGAATCAACTATGGATCCATAGTGAGTCAAGGGTGAGTCAACCCTTTCTTCGACAAAAGGTTGACTCACTGTTGACTCACTCTTGACTCACTGTTGACTCACGCTAAACGGAGGCCTTTGTTTTTCTAAAATATTTTACCCGGATTTAAAATCCCTGCCGGATCAAATACTTTTTTAATATTGCGCATTAAATTCAGGTTTATCTCACTGTATTTGATAGACATAAATTCTTTTTGCACCAAGCCTATACCGTGTTCGCCAGAAATTGTACCACCAAGGACTGTTGTTAATTCAAAGATTTCAACGATACCATCTTTCAACTTGTTTTTCCAATCTTCATCGCTCATTCCTGCTTTAATGATGTTGATGTGCAGGTTACCGTCTCCGGCATGGCCATAACAAACGCTCTCGAAACCATACCTTGAGCCTATTTCTTTGATACCATTAATCAGTTGAGGCAAGGCTGCACGGGGTACTACAGTATCTTCTTCTTTATAAACAGAATTGGATTTCACCGATTCTGCCATCGTGCGTCTCATCCGCCATAAATCTTCTTTCTGCTGGGTAGTGTCTGCAAAAAGTACATCGCTGCAATTGAACTGTTCTAAAACAAGATTGGTTTTTTCACAATCCTTGAAAATGGCATCCATATCATCGCCATCAAATTCGATCATCAAAAAAGCATTGACGCCGTCCTTCAAGTCAAATTTAATGTCATCATATTTTATAACCCACTCCACTCCTTTTCTTTCCATAAATTCTAAGGCTGATGGTGTTATGCCTGCTCTAAAAATAGCGGATACCGCAGCACAGGCTGCTTCATTTTCTGAGAAAGAACCTAGCATTAACACACTTTGGGTAGGTTTTGGAATGAGTTTGGTAACAATTTTAGTCACCACGCCTAAAGTGCCTTCAGAACCAATCATCAATTGCGTCAGGTTATAGCCTGAAGAATATTTCAAAGTATTGGCGCCTGTCCAAATGACTTCGCCTGTTGGCAATACCACCTCTAAATTTAAAATATATTCTCTGATGGTGCCATATTTCACAACCCTTGGTCCTCCGGAACAATGGGCCACATTACCGCCAATAAAGCAGGAGCCTTTGCTAGAAGGATCCACTGGATATAAGAGCCCTTCTACTGCCACAGCATTGATAAATTCTTCTGTAATAACGCCTGGCTCTACTATTGCCTGTAAGTTTTCGGTGTCGATATTGATTATGGCTTTGAATTTCTCCATCGAGAGCAATACGCCGCCAAAAATGGGTAATGCAGCACCGCTCAAGCCTGTTCCTCCTCCTCTTGGGGTTACGGGCACCTGATTTTCGCTACATAATTTCAAAAGTGCAGAAACAGCGGCGGTATCAATCGGTTTTACGACCACTTCCGGATAGTATTTTAAATCTTCTGTTTCATCGTGTGCGTAATTGCTCAACGATTCTTCATCAGTAAAAACATTTCCGGCTCCAACGGCAGCCTTTATTTTGTAAAGCAGGTCTGAAGTAATTTTAGTGTATGGCATTAGAAATTTATTATTTTTATTTAAAAGGATGTAAAATAGTTTTCACTTTGTGTAGGTGCCGTATAATGCAATTGGACAAAAGAATGGTTAACGGCACCGGGCATGCAGGGGTTTAATTTCTTAATCCCTACTTCAATAGTGAGCAGAAATGGGAAAGCGTCAAGGATCTGGTGAAGGATGTTTTTTACTACTGTCTCTAATAGTTGTTGTGTTCTTTGCATTTGCTGGATCATAATGGTATTCAAAACCTCGTAATTAACGGTGTGCTGCAACGCTTCAGAGTCTTCTGATGGTAAAAAAGTGACACTTGCGCTAACCAAAAAATGGTTGCCGATTAACTGTTCTTCGGGGTAATAGCCATGTAAGGCGAAGAATTTAACATCTTTTAACGCGACGGTTTGTATAAACATGTACCTGAATCTTTTTGCAAATTTAATTTTTTAATGGGTTCTTGCCGCCCATTACGCTAAATTATTAACTTTGATCGTAAATACACTGTAAATCGACCACTTTTGAACGTAATTTTAAAGTGGATACAAAATGTAGTGATACCGGGATACAAAATGTTTTATACCCGACAGCATACCAAACTATTGTAGCAATGAACAAATCTGGAAAAAAAGACCTTTACGAAGCGCCTGATTATTATCAGCTGGATGAATTATTATCTGAAGAACATCGGTTAATACGGGCTTCAGCGCGCGACTGGGTGAAAAAGGAGGTGAGCCCAATTATTGAGGATTTCGCCCAAAGGGCAGTATTCCCAAAACACCTGATCAAAGGACTTGGCGAAATAGGTGCTTTCGGCCCTACTATTCCTGTGGAATATGGTGGTGCTGGTTTAGATTATATTTCTTACGGCATTATTATGCAGGAAATTGAACGCGGGGACTCGGGGATTCGCTCCACGGCTTCTGTACAGGGTTCATTGGTGATGTACCCGATTTTTACGTATGGTACCGAGGAACAACGTAAAAAGTACCTTCCTAAATTAGCGAGCGGTGAAATGATGGGCTGCTTTGGCTTAACGGAACCTGACCATGGTTCTGATCCGGGTGGCATGGTAACCAATATTAAGGATAACGGCGATCATTTTATTTTGAACGGCGCTAAAATGTGGATCTCTAATGCGCCTTTTGCTGATATCGCTGTGGTTTGGGCAAAAGATGAAAGTGGAAAAATTCGAGGTATGGTGGTTGAACGTGGCATGGAAGGTTTTACTACTCCAGAAACGCATCATAAATGGAGCTTAAGGGCTTCGGCAACCGGCGAATTGGTTTTTGATAATGTGAAAGTGCCTAAAGAAAATGTTTTTCCTGATATTAGAGGGCTTAAAGGTCCTTTGGGTTGTTTAAACCAGGCGCGTTATGGTATTGCCTGGGGTGCTTTGGGTGCCGCCATGGATTGTTACGATACCGCTCTGCGCTACTCGAAAGAAAGAATCCAGTTTGGTAAACCTATTGCCGGGTTCCAGCTGCAACAAAAGAAACTTGCTGAAATGGTGACCGAAATTACCAAAGCGCAGCTAATGGTATGGCGTTTAGGTGTGCTGAAAAGCGAAAACAGGGCTTCTGCCGAACAAATATCAATGGCCAAAAGAAACAGTGTGGAAGTGGCTTTGGACATTGCTAGAAATGCACGTCAGATGCTTGGTGGAATGGGTATTACCGGTGATTATTCCATTATGCGCCACATGATGAACCTGGAGTCTGTGGTTACTTATGAAGGTACTCATGATATTCATTTGCTGATTACAGGAATGGATATCACTGGATTGAATGCCTTTAAATAGAAATTACATTTTAACTAACAATTGTTGCCTTGAGTTGTTAAAGCCTAAAGGCAAAAACTTTTAAAAATAGAATGAAGACTTTTAAAAAATATTATGCTTTTCCTGCGTCTCCTGAAGAGGTTTACCTGGCCATGACCAAAGCCATCAGTATACAATTATGGACAGGTGCGGAAGCTGAATTTACCGAAGAGGTGGGCGCTGAGTTTTCTTTCTGGGATGGTGATATTGTAGGTAAAAACCTGGAATTGGATTTTGGTAAAAAAATTGTTCAACAGTGGTACTTCGGTGAAGATACCGAACCCTCTATTGTAACTATTAAACTGCACGCGGATAAAAAAGGTACTTCGCTGGAATTTGTTCAAACTAATATCCCTGAGGAAGATTTTGATGAATTTACAGCGGGTTTAAATGAACATTATTTTGGAGGCCTCCAGGATTTCTTTGAAGAGGAATAAGTGTAGCGAATTGATGTCTTGTGATTTTCGTGATGCTGGGAAAAAGGAATAAAGTGTTAATTCTCATATCATAACAATGGAATTTTAAATATAACGTTAGGTTAAACATAAGTATAAAGTGCTGAAGTTCATCTCGATAATATTGGGATTTTAAATTTAAGGTTAGGTTAAACAGGCTTAAAAAAGTAAGGATAAAGCCTGAGATTTTATATAATAGTGTAAGTAAATTTTGGATTGCAATTAAATAATCATAAAATTAACCATTAATTCAGTTAGCTATGAATAAAAACATCGGACTCATTTTAATCGTCATTGGCGCCATTCTCCTCATCTGGACAGGCTTCACTTATACAAAAAAGGAAAAAATAGTAGATGCCGGTCCGATACAAATAACCGCGGACAGAGAAAAAACGGTTAACTGGTCTCCTTATGCCGGTGGTATTTTTCTGGTTGTAGGTATTGTATTTTTGGTTGGCTCAAAAAATAAATAGAATAACAACTTCTATTGGCATTCAGGAATGATATTTAGACGCTGCATATTTCAAAAAAAAGAAGCTGTTCATTTTTCTATTCATTAAAATGCCTAAAAACTAAGAATGCACTGCCCTTAAAAAATTAGATAACTTTATGGGAGCAGTGCATTCTTAGTTTTTGGGGCAATGCATTTTCAATGATACAGCCTCTTTTTATTTGAGCCTTATTTTTCGGGATTATGACTAACCCTAATCTTATTATTAAAACCTTTTTCCGATCGTAATTCCAACTCTGGGATAGTATTGATCACCATCATTACCTAATAACCTGCCAGCGCCAACATAGGCCTCCCCAAATAATCCATTCCGGGCAAGAAACTTGGCACCACATGCAGCACCCAAACCTAATTGAACTTTATCAACCATATCCAAATTGCTGTAACCATTATCATTATAATAGTAAGAATAATACCTTTGAGAAACTAGGCCCATATTGCCTTCAATAAAAAAACCATTAGCTTTTTTATTACCAAAATACAAGCGATAATCTGCAATCACACTGAACCTAAGGTCTGGATCATCGATCAAAGATACCATAGCAGAAATCCCGACTCCCATGTTATCATCAATTAATCTTTCGTAACTCACCTCAGGCATCCCTAATACCATGTAAAGCAAGTTTAATTTAATTTCATTATTTCCATTATGACCAATGGCAGCCGACTGGCTATTAACGGAATTCACCACAATGTCTTTTTGTGCATAAACCCCAGCTGATAATAATAATAATAATGTAATAGAGAGTAAAAGTCTTTTCATGAAACAATAATAATGAAAAATTACCTTATTTAACTTAATTTAAATAGAATTTTAAATGAATTCACAAAAATGAGTGCTGTTACCGATCTCACTTTAAAAGAGCTATTTACAAAAAACAATGCTTTTACTGGTCTCACCTTTAAACATCGATTTACAAAAAACAATGCTTTTACTGGTCTCACCTTCAAACATCGATTTATAAAAAACTATACTTTTACCGGTCTCACCTTTAAACAGCTATTTACAAAAAACAAAGCTTTTACTGGTCTCACCTTTAAACAGCTATTTATAAAAAACTATACTTTTACCGGTCTCACGTTCAAACAGCTATTTATAAAAAACTATACTTTTAACGGTCTCACGTTCAAACAGCTATTTATAAAAAACTATACTTTTACCGGTCTCACGTTCAAATTTGCAAAAGAAAATTTCAACCTGTTCCGTTTGTGCAATGCCGTTAACATACAGTCCTAAAAAAAATCTTACAGCTATTTAAGGACATCCATTCTCTATTTCTGAGAATGAGGACGAAAATAGTTGTAAGATTTTTTCACCTTTATATTAACTCTTCACTAAACGCAACATTTACATTTTCCCGCAAATTATACCGTGATGCCATGACTTCACCATACGCCCCAGTACTTCTTATTGCAATCAAATCGCCCCTTTCAGTTTCCGGCATTTCAACTTCCTTACCAAAGCAATCTGTACTTTCACAAATTGGCCCTACCACATCATATTTAACAGCCACATCAGCCGCTGCTTTACTGATGTTTTCAATTTTATGATAAGCCTGGTACAATGCAGGACGCATTAATTCTGTCATGCCAGCATCCAGGATAATAAAATTCTTTTTCTTACCATTCTTAACATAGAGCACTTTACTGATCAAAGAGGACGACTGCCCTACTAATGCCCTACCCAATTCAAAATGCACCTCCTGACTAGGTCTAACCTCCAGAAAATCATTAAAAATCTTAAAATAGGCTGCAAAATCAGGAATTTGCTGATCAGGGTTATGGTAATCGATACCCAAACCGCCGCCAACGTTCAATACTTTAATTACAAAACCACGGTCCTCAAACCAGGCAGCAAACTCATTGATCCTGACACATAAATTTTTATACACATCCAAATTAGTGATTTGTGAACCGATATGAAAATGTATACCGATAAATTCCAGTTCGGCACACTTTTTTAAAGTAGCAGCACAATCATTTAAGTCCCACGAGTTGATGCCGAATTTATTTTCATCTAAACCTGTGGTGATGTTATGATGTGTATGCGCATCAACATTAGGGTTAATTCTGATGGCTACTTTAGCCTTCTTCCCTTTTTTTGTCGCCAGTTCATTGATCACGAGCAATTCCTGAATAGACTCAACATTAAAGCAGAAAATATCTTGATCCAGGGCGTCATTAATTTCTTTGTCCGATTTGCCAACACCTGCAAAAACGATTTTATCTTTACCAAAACCTACTTCTATCGCTTTAAGCACTTCGTTACCGCTTACACAATCTGCACCATAGCCACTCGCCTTAATTCTCTCCAAAACTTTTTGATTAAAATTGGCTTTCATGGCATAATGAACATGAAAATTATACACCTTTGCAGCGTCAGCACAAGCATTCAACGTATTTTGCAATAAAGCAAGATCGTAATAGTAGAATGGCGTTTCCAAATTTGCAAATTGAGTTATATCTTTATTAGAAAACATAATGTTTAAATATCTTATTGTATTTGTTTTACTAGGATTAATGTTGATTTTTATCGGCAATTACCTGGATTTGCGACAACAAAAGATCAACAAAAAAGAGTACGACAGGAGATCCAGGTTCTTTATCGTTCTCGTGTTTATTCTAATTGCCATTGTTGTTTATTTCAAAAAGAAATAACAATAGCTTTACGGCTATTCAAATAAACGGTTGTGAAGGCTTCTTAAACTTTCCACTTTATCTTTAGAATTAATCAGCAGAGAAATATTATAATTACTTCCACCATAAGAAATCATCCGGATAGGAATATGTTTCATTGCCTCGAGTACCCGTGCAGCAAAACCATGTGTATCGGCACTGAAATCGCCTACAACACAAACAATACTTTGGTCATTATCAATTTCTACCGACCCAAAAGCATGCAGTTCTTCCACAATTTCATCAAGGTTATCCGTGAAATCGATCGTCAATGATACGGCAACCTCTGAAGTCGTAATCATATCAATAGGGGTTTTATACCTTTCAAAGATCTCAAAAACTTTCCTTAAAAATCCATATGCCAACAGCATTCTGCTGGATTGTATTTTAATAGCTGTGATACCATCTTTTGCAGCGATAGATTTAATTTTACCCTTTTCGCTTTCTGCAGATATTAATGTACCCAAAGCTTTTGGCTCCAGGGTATTTAATAACCTTACAGGGATTTTATATTTTTGCGCTGGAAATACTGATTGTGGATGTAAAATCTTAGCTCCGAAATAAGCCAATTCTGCTGCCTCATCAAAAGACAAATGGGAAATTGGTTTCGTTCCTTTTACAATGCGTGGATCATTATTGTGCATCCCATCAATATCTGTCCAGATTTGCACTTCTTCAGCCTTTATAGCAGCGCCAATTAATGATGCCGTATAATCACTGCCCCCTCTCCTCAGGTTGTCGACCTCACCAAAACTGTTACGACAGATAAAACCTTGAGTGATGAACAATTTATTGCCTTTGCTTTTTTCTAGCAATGGCTTTAGATGACTCCCAATAAATGGAATATCCGGTTCACTGTCCTCATCAGTTTTCATAAAATCCAAGGCAGCCAACAATACAGAAGGCACATTGATGGATTTTAAATAAATGTGATAAAGAGTAGTTGATAACAATTCTCCTTGTGCCAGCACCACTTTTTCTTCAATAGGCGTAAAAAAATCATTTGCAAGGGATGCAATAAAGTTCAAATGGTAATCTACCACCTCCTGACCTTCTTCCAGGAATGCTCCTTCTGGTAGAAGTTCTTCAACAAAGGCATTATAAATTTCATGAAGTGCGCTAATTTGGCTTAACGCCGCTTGCTTGTCTTCCTTTAAAAGTTTGCTGGAGATTTCTACTAAACTATTGGTAGTACCAGACACTGCCGATAAGACTACTATTTGTTCTTCTGCCGGATTGATGATATCCAGTAATTTTGTCATCCGCTCAGGGCTTCCAACAGAAGTTCCTCCAAACTTTAATATCTTCATTATTTTTATTGTTTTTATCGTTTAATTGATGGTACTTAGGGATTCAAAACCATTCTAGTGGTATTATTTTTATTTTTGCCTAGTGGTTAATCCTTTAGGCCGTGAAAATAATAAAACCATGCGATAAAAAAGAGAGTTATACAGAATTATATTTGGAAAAAGACCAAATCATACCTTACTTAACAAAATAGCCTACTAATAATTTGTAAAACAAATTTTAAAAACTACAATTAAAAGAATATGCAGTTAGAATCTTCAACATTAGAAACTATAAACAAATGGCTTACTAATAGTTATGACCGGGATACAAAAGATGAAATACAGCTACTCATTAATAATGAGGACTTTAATGAACTATCGGATGCTTTTTACAGGAATCTTGAGTTTGGAACAGGTGGTTTAAGAGGGGTTATGGGTGCTGGCTCTAACCGGATCAATAAATACACCATTGGTACTGCAACCCAGGGGTTAAGCAATTATTTATTGAAAAAGTACCCTGGAAAAGTGATTAAAGTGGCTATCGCTCATGATAGCCGTAACAATTCTGACTATTTCGCTAAAATTACAGCAGATGTGTTTTCTGCTAATGGTATCATTGTTTATTTTTTCAAAGAATTAAGACCAACACCGGAACTTTCGTTTGCAATCAGACAATTGGGGTGCCGCGGTGGCGTAATGCTAACGGCTTCTCATAACCCAAAAGAATACAACGGTTATAAAGCTTATGGCTGGGATGGTGGTCAATTTACTGCCCCTGAAGATACAGAAGTAATGAATGAGGTAGCGAAAATAGCTAATATTTTTGAAGTTAAGTTTGATCGCATACCCGACAATGTTAAACTTATAGGCGAAGAAATAGATAAATTATACCTGGATAGCATTACCGGGCTTTCGGTTTCACCAGAAGCAATTTCTCGTCAGAAAGACTTGAAAATCGTTTTCTCGCCTATTCACGGCACAGGAATAACATTGGTGCCCAAAGCTTTAGCTCAATTTGGTTTTACCAATTTAACTTTAGTAGAGGAACAAAGTAAACCGGATGGCAATTTCCCAACTGTAGTTTATCCTAATCCAGAAGAAAAAGAAGCCATGACCTTAGCGCTTAAAAAAGCTCAGGAAATTGATGCGGATCTGGTTTTAGCAACTGATCCTGATGCAGATCGTGTGGGAATTGCAGTTAAAAATAACGATGGCGAATTTGTTCTCTTAAATGGTAACCAAACCGGAAGTTTGCTAATACATTATTTATTAACCGCCTGGGAGGAAAAAGGTAAACTGGATGGCAACCAATATGTGGTTAAAACAATTGTAACGACAAACTTAATTGAAGCTATTGCTAAAGCTAAAAATGTAACATGTTACAATACGTTGACTGGCTTTAAATGGATTGGTCAGCTGATTACGCAATTGCAGGGTAAAAAAACCTTTATAGTTGGTGGTGAAGAAAGCTATGGTTATTCTGTTGGCGAACTGGTGAGGGATAAAGATGCAGTGATATCTTGTGCTTTTATCGCAGAAATGACTGCTTATTACAAAGACAAAGGAACCAGCTTGTACAATGCATTGATCGACATGTATGTGGAATATGGTTTATTTAAAGAAGAACTGGTTTCCCTGACTAAAAAAGGCAAAACAGGTGCTGAAGAAATTAAGGCCATGATGGAACAATTTAGAAATAACCCTCCTGCAGTATTGGGTGGTTCTAAAGTCATTACTTTGAAGGATTATGAACTTGGTATAGAGACTGATCTAAACACTGGCAAAACCTCTCCTTTAGCCCTTCCTAAGTCGGATGTTTTACAATTTATTACCGCTGATGGTAGTATTGTTTCTGCCCGCCCTTCTGGTACGGAGCCTAAAATTAAGTTTTACTGCAGCGTAAATGCCCCTTTGGCTGATAAATCGAAATTTAATGAAGTCAACGAGCAGCTGACGGTAAAAATTCAAACTTTAATGAAAGATTTACAAGCTTAAATAACGCTACAAAGCTTTACTTAAACAATATTTTAGAATAGAATTATAACGCATGATCAGGGCTGATCATGCGTTTTTTATTTACCTTTGAAGTTATGCTGAGATACTGCTTCACTATATTGATCTGCCTGGGCATGATTGTTTGTAATGCACAGGTGCAAAATTTGAAAGACTTGGAAATTTGTATCAATCAAACAATAACCCATGTGAGTGACTCACTTGTAAATAATGGCTGGAAACTGGATCCTGCGCTCACTGGCTATGTAGAAAACGATTATTACCGTACTTTCTCCTTCGGTAATCTTAAAACTGACCCTAAAAAAGCTCAAGCCTGGCTAAGGATACATACGGAAAGGACTGCAGTAAACCGCATGTATTACCAAGCACCAGATGAAGAAAACTTTCTGCAGTTTTTAAAAGAAATTGAAGCAGTAAAAATCTCCAATACTAAACCTCAAATCATAGAAGGTCAAAGCATTACTTCCTATATCGGAAGTGATTTTGCCTATCAGACTATTTCATTTAATGCTACCTATACGATTGTTGTGATCAGCAAGAAGTATTATTCAGACCACACTCAGCTTTAACTTTTCTAACCTTTTATACCATCTTTTAATCTGGATTAACGTTTTTTAACACTTAATTATTTATAATTGTTGAATATTTGCATCACCTTAATAGATTATAAATGATGAAAAATTCTACAACATTTTATTTAAAAAAATTTAGCCGAAACCTTCTTATTTCATTTGGTTTATTAGCCATCCTGCTATGGAGTTCTTGCGGAAAGAACGAAGTACCAAGTACAGAATCCACTAGTTATATGACGATTATCAATGCTTCTCCTAGTCCGGCTACGTATAATGTTTACTTGAATAACAGTAAGGTTAGCAATGCAGCATTGCCTTTCGGTGGCACTATTCCTTATGCGCAAATTCTTTCAAATACCTATGATTTGAAGTTTACTTCTGCAGGTAGTGCAGAAAGTCTGCTGTCCAAAAACATTATTTTAGCTGAATATACTAACTATTCTTATTTTCTTATCGGTGTAACCGGTCAGTTAGATTTGATTAGCTTCAAAGATAACTTGTCGGTCCGTTCAGAAAAGGCTTCCCTGCGTTTTATTAACTTATCGCCTGACGCGCCTTCGTTAGATCTGGCCATTAAAGACAAAAGCAACATCGTCAGTAATCAGACATATAAACAGGCTAATGAGTTTTTGCAAATTGAACCTGGCACTTTCGATTTGGACATCAAAGAGAAGAGTACAGGTAGCGTAAAAACTACATTAAATGTAACTTTGGCAGCTGGTAGATATTACACCATTTTTGTAAAAGGAATGGTAAATCCAAGCGGTGTTCAACAAACATTGGCTGCACAATTGATTACAAATTTATAAATCAAATTATTATAAACGGAAACTATTGTTTTTTGCAATGGTTTCTGTTTTTTTTGGTGATTATGTAAGGTCAATTGGTTAAATTTGGTTAATATCAAAGAGAATATGGCATTTATCGACTATTATAAAGTACTTGGAATTGATAAAACGGCATCAAAAGATGACATCAAAAAAGCTTACCGAAAATTGGCAAGAAAATATCATCCAGATGTGAATGCCAATGATAAAGAGGCACAAAAAAGATTTCAGGAGATCAATGAGGCTAATGAAGCCCTTAGCGATCCTGAAAAGCGCAAAAAATATGATGAATACGGTGAAAACTGGAAACATGCTGATGAGTTTGATAAGCAAAAATCAAAATCCCAAAGACAATATGCTGGAGGAGCCAATCCTTTTGAAGGTGCTGGCTACGGTGGAAATCAATATGGAGCTGGTGGTTTCTCAGACTTTTTTGAATCAATGTTTGGGAGAAGTTCCGCTGGCCAGTCACAGCGTAGCGCAACAAAGTTTAAAGGCCAGGATTTTCAGGCAGGGCTGCATTTATCGCTTCGCGAAGCTTATACAACCCATAAACAAACCCTGACGGTTAACGGTAAGCAAATCAGAATTACTATTCCTGCTGGTATCGCCAATGGACAAGTTATAAAAATTAAAGGTCAGGGTGGCCAGGGTTCAAATGGTGGTTCAAATGGCGATTTATTCCTCACTTTTAGCATTACCGAAGACTTGGTTTTCAAAAGAGTGAATGATGACCTCTATGAAACCGTCGACCTTGACTTGTATGCCGCTGTCTTAGGCGGAGAGGCCACAGTTGATACCATGAATGGGAAAGTTAAGCTTAAGGTAAGCGCAGGCACTCAAAATGGCACTAAAGTAAGGCTAAAAGGTAAGGGATTTCCAATTTACAAGAAAGACGACACTTTTGGCAACTTATATGTTACTTTTCAAATCCTCATCCCCGAGAAATTGAATGAAAAACAAATAGAACTGTTCAAAGAATTAGCAAAATCTTAATTGATAACTCAATTATTTCACTACTGCTTTTCATCCTTACACAAACCAGCAATTTCATAAAAACGATCTTGAACACCAATCAGCTTTTTTTGATGGATGATAGGTAGTTGACATAGAACTAGAATTTATTTTTCATTTAAAATAGATTTAGAAATAATAATTCTAAGGATAAAATCAAATCCAATCGTCAAAAAAACCTCAAATAAACAGTTTTCCTTTAAGTTAATCAAAAACATGCAATCGTCTTAAAACAAATGATTTAAGACGATTAACATGAAGTAATTATAGATTCCTAAGTTTTTTATGGAACTAATATATAAACATAACATAATCTACACTTTACATAGTTTTACTAAATAATTGATATAGCAACTATTTATGTAATTGATGATTGGTCGGAATGGCATTTGGAAGATGAACCTGTAAGGGCGCAGTAGAGATTACCCTCTTAATTACACTCAACAAATGTTTCATATCAAATGGTTTAGAGACAAAGGCATCACAGCCATAATTACCAAGAGACTGGATAATACGTTCATAAGCAGAAACAATTATTACCGGTAAAAACCTCGTAACTTCATTCCTTTTCAATGCTGCGCACATCTCTCCCCCATTGATCCCTGTCATTAAATAATCGATAATGACTAAATCTGGTTGGTGCAAATTAACCAAGGAAAATATATCATCAGTATAACTGCTCGTGGAAACACTATAACCGTAATAAACAAGTGTTTCTTTCATCACTTCAAGCATGTTCAGATCATCATCAATCAACAATATTTTATTCATGATAAAGGAATTAATTTTTTAAATTAATATCAGGATAAATAATTTTTATAAATAATTTAGAATAATCATATCCACTAAATAAATATAGAGATTATTACTAGTATAAAAACCCGTAGATATACGTAAAAAACAGTGTTAAATACTTGATATTATGCAGTCCACTACTGTACAATTCCATTTAAAACAGCGTATTTGATTAAGGAAGCCGTATTTCGTGATCCTGTTTTTTCTATTAGGGTTTGTCGGTGCCCTTCAATCGTCCTTTTACTTATAAACAAGCGCTCGGCCATTTCACCATTAGTAAACCCTTCAGCAATAAGTTTCAGCACATTGATTTCACGAACAGAGAAGTTCTTACGGATATCTACTCCACCATATTCGGCATTTGACCGCTGTATTAAACGATCCAACAACTTATTAGACAATTCCGTACAAAGGTACTTCCCTCCAAGACTTACATGTTTTACAGAAAAAATAAGCTCACCAACAGATATATTTTTAAGAAGGTAGCAGGAAGCTCCTTCAGCAAATGCCTCTGCAACATATTTCTCACTATCAAACATGGAAAGGATAATCACTTTCACTTCAGGATTAATCTCTAAAACTTTACTGATCATTGCTATCCCATCCATTTCTGGCATATTAATATCCGCTAAAATAACATCTATTTTACAGCCTTCTTGGAGCATCCTAACAGCCTCTTTACCATTTGTCGCCTCAGCAACAACACTTATATCCTTATCTATCTCCAGCAGCATCTTTATGCCATTACGGACAATAGTATGATCTTCAGCAAGCATTACATTCACCATTTCTAACGCGTTTAATTTGATTTTCTAATAATTTCCATTTCCAGCACTTATCATTAATTTGAATGTTTAATGGTCTAGCTGATTTTTTCAGTATTCCTATCCTACCGTTAACAGCGCGGCTAAGCTACTGTCATTTCTAAATTTTATGGTTGCTGTCGTTCCCTTTTTGGAACTTTTAAAAAAGATGGTTCCATCTAAAAGAAAAACCTTGTTTTTTATACCATTTAAACCTAAGCCTTTATTAAAGGCCTCTTTTGCGGTAGCATCAAATCCAATTCCATTATCAGAAACGCTAACTGTAACCTCATTAAGTTTAAGTCCAACTTTAATTTTTACCAAGCTCGCCTTCGCATGTTTAATAGAATTATTTATCAGCTCCTGTATAATCCGGAAAAGACTAAGTTGCACCTCAGGAGGTAATAGATCTGCGGAACTTTTAATACTACATTGTATTTGAAAATTAGGTGTATATAACCTTTGAGATAGCTCTTTAATTCCAGCCGAAAAACCAAAATCCTTAAGTACAGAAGGAGTAAGTTCGTAGGAAAGTTGACGTGTCTCCATTATTGCCTGATCCAGCAACTGGTTAATTGTCACAAATTCATCTTTCATTTTATTGGTAAATTGTAAATTCTGCAAATTTAACCTTATTCCATATAACACCTGGCAAACACTATCATGAAGAGCGCTACTGATTTAAGACCTTTCTTTTTCCTGTGCGGTTAAAGTGGCCGACAATATTAATCTGTCTTGTTTTCGACGAAGGTCCTTCGCTTCTTCCTCTAAACGCTTCGGTTCTGAATAATCCAGCAGGATACCTGAATAACACATACCCTCCTTTTTGAAATTTGCAACTTCATGTCCCTTGAAAGAAATGAACTTTAACTGCCCGGTATTGTTAATAACCCTAAATTCAGTATCAATTTCTTTATTTAAGGCAATGCCATCCTCCAGACAAAAACGTGTTTTTTCCCGGTCATCGTTATGAACACACTGCATAATTTGATTGATACTGCCATCAAATTGAGAGGGTTTTAATCCTAAAATAGTACAACTGTTATCATCTAAATAAACCGTATTGTCAGCAGTTCTAATGGCCCAAATACCACTATTAGAATTACACAGTAGCAACCTGGAGTGATCTTTAGTCTGCTGAAGCGTAAACTGCGATTTTCTGTTTGCTGTAATATCAAAGACAGTGATGTAATATTTGATTTTTGTTGCGCTTTGATTTTGAATAGCAATTCCTTCAATCCGGGCATAGGCATGTTCATAAGCATTCAAAGTAAGCCTGATTTCCATCGATTGTCTCGTAGCAGATTTTTTGATCTGTTGTAAAAAATCGTAAAAATCCCCTAAATTATCCTTCGGGATAAAAGAGTGAAATCTTTTATCTATAATTGAATCCTTAGGCATTTTCAACAAGTCAGCTCCCCGCTGATTGATGTCGATAATTACTCCAGCATAATCAAGGATCAAACAGCCCACTGGTGCAAAGTTATATAAGCTTATAAAAGTTTCATGCTTTTCAATAAGCGATTGATAAGATTTTTTGAGTTGGCTGTTCAGCTTTTTCCGTGTTAAACTAATCACATCAAACTCATCCAACACTGCTGGAGTTTTTTCTTTTGTATTATTTCCAGGTTGATGAGGATCCAAACTCATCAAAACCTTTTCCTCTTGCTTTTCGGCAGGCCATTTAGAAAAATTAAAGTGCTCTTTCAATTTTTTGATTTTAAATTTTACGACTCATAGTATTCCATTATAGCCTATTTCTAAATCGCGTTTATAAAAGCCGATTTTGGAACAAAAGATCATCAAGAAAGAACACCTTACACCGCACTAATCTAAGATAAAAAATTAAAACTTAAGTTTATTCTTTATCTTAAAAATAACAGAAATAAATGAAACATATTTCTGTTAAAAAATAAAATATTAAAATAGCAGACTTTCAGCAAAGCTAATTCACTAATAATTCTTTATTGAGCATCTTCTTAAACAATGTCAAAGCTTGTGCAACTAACTGATCCATATTGTAATACCTGTATGTAGCCAATCTGACAATAAAGTGGGTAGACTTCAATTGCATGGCCAGGTCATGGTATTGGGTTTTCGTATTCATATTTAGGCACTAATATTCCTGTCTGGTCGTATTGATCATAAGTATTTCCTACAAGTTTACTGGAGCAAAATTTTGATCAAGATTTATTTGATGGCTTTGTACTGAAAGTTCAATCCTTAAAATTCGACCTCATCTTACAAATGCAGGGCAATGGAAACATCCTCAAACATTATGACCTACCCTAAACATGACCATGAAATTATTCGGCTACTCAATTTAATGGCTTTTTGGGGATCGCTCCTCCAGGTGCTGCTTTAGAATTTCTGCTATTAAATAGTGATATGGAAGAATTTAGCAATTTGAAAATCAATGTAAAAGCAGGACAATACATTTGTATTCATCCCAGTGCCATAGATAATTGGCAACAATGCCCAGCCTTATATTTTGCTACCCTCGGAGATTATTGTATAAAAATGAATTACCAGGTGGTAATTACAGGAAAGAAAGTAGAATTTTCTGTAATTAATGAAATGCTGAAATCGATGCCTAAGCTAGGGGACAGTTTTTACACCTTTTTCCCTTTTTATACTTTTCACAGCAAGTCTTTTTTTTCTTGACTTTATCAGCCTTTTTAGTACTCTTTTTTTCTGAATCTGTTTTTTTTCCCACAGCACCTGGTCGTTTAAAATAAAATTAACCTGCCGGTTTTAAAACTGGCAGGTTACCTAAACCAGATATGCGCTAGTTTTAGGCTTCGTTAGAATATTCAATTTTTCCAACATGTTTATCAATTTCCCATCTTCCAATACCCTCTTCACCAATAACGTCGAACAATTCAATTGCTCTTCTAGCTTTATACTCTTCTTCTCTTTGTTCTTTAAAGAACCAGTTTAGAAATTCAAGCGTCACAAAATCTTGTTCTTTATGGCAACGGGCAGCAATATTTTTAATAGATTGAGTAATGGTTACTTCCATTTCCAGGGCTTCTTCAAAAACATCCCGGAAGGAATTATATTCATTTTTAATATTTGTTACTTCAGGAGAGGTTGCCGAACCACCCATATCAAGTACATATTTAAAAAATTTCAGTTGATGAAGTCTCTCCTCTTCTGCTTGCTTGAAGAAATAATCTGCAGAAAAATCAAAACCATTACGATCGCACCACGATGCCATTGAAAGGTATACGGATGAAGAATGGGCTTCTTTCTTTATTTGTTGATTTAAAAGCGTTTCTACATCGGCAGAAATTAAGCTTTTTGTGCGGATAATATCTTTCATAGCTTATTGATTTAATATTATTTATTATTTAATCAAAAATAGTGCTATTTTTCAAAACTAACGTTTCTTAAGGCTAATATGGAAAGAGTCTAATCTCATTTAAGCGGGTATGCGGTATAAGCAATCCTGTAATATATGATTCAGGCTCAACATCACAAATGTTCCTTCAATTAACTCTTTAAAAGCAATTATTTCCATTATCGTGAGTAGGTAACAGTGGTCGCAAGCATAGATAAAAACAATTTCTAAATCTGCAGCTTTACTATTGTTCATTAATAAATGCTCAATATCAAGGTTATAAATTGCTTTCTTTAATTTCAGCAGGCAGCGATAATCAAACCGCGCTACTTTGCCCCCAAAGTCTACATACCAACAGTTCTCACTGTCAGATTGATAAATACTGCCATTTTTAGTACTAAATACTTCGGCCCAAGGAGTTGAAATTTCGATCGTTGAATTTTGCATTAAGTGTGTTTTAATGCAAATATTGTCATTATCTGGAATTAATCCAAATTAAATTAACAATTAAAGTTAATCCTAAATAGCTAAATTTGTAAATCAAAAAAGTTAAATAATAACAAACTTGTATACAAAAGAAGAAGCATCAGCTTTAAAACAAGCATTTTGGACTGTGTTTGGCCAATATATGGCTTTAAGCCTTTCGGCTGAGGGAGAAAAAATAAATTGGATCAATTACAAAACAGGGATTAAACACCTACATTTTAAAATGCAGGCCGACAATCATGTTGCTACCATGACAATTGAAATGTCGCATCCCGAATTAGGAATTCAGGAATTAATGTTTGAGCAATTCAAAGCGTTCCAAAATTTATTAAAAAGTAATTTAAATGAAGATTGGGAATGGGAGCTCCACACCCCCGATGCGAACTATAAAATCATCAGCAAAATTTCTATTTGCCTAACTGAGGTAAGTATATTTAAAAAGGCAGATTGGCCGGCTATGATCTCTTTTTTAAAGCCAAGAATAATTGCCCTCGATGCGTTTTGGACAGATGCACAGTACAGTTTCAGCCTTTTTAAATAAAAGCAATCCATTTTTAGTTTGCATAATAGCTCCTGTACCTTAACCCTGTTCCTTGTAGGGAGTTGGTTCGGACTTTGAAGGCATCCAGCCCTACAAAGTCCGAACCAACTCCCAACAAGGTCCGAACCGGCTCCTTACCAACTGATAACCGTGCACAACTAAAACTGTAACAGATCTTAACTGTTATTAAGCATCACCTCTAAGTTTACCCCAAATCAAATAAGAAGCACCCCATGAAAAACCTGCACCGAAAGCTGTTAATAATAGCTTATCGCCGGCCTTAAAATCATTCTTAAAATCCCACAAGCAAAGCGGTATTGTTGCCGCTGTAGTGTTTCCGTAACGATCTATATTGATTTTAACTTTCTCAATTGGAATATTCAGGTTATCGCCTACCGATTGTATAATTCGCAGGTTTGCCTGGTGAGGTATTAGCCAATCAATATCTTCTGAGGAGATGTCATTTCTTTTAAACACCTCTTTGCACGTTTGAGTCATGCCTTCGATAGCGGCTTTAAAAACAACTCTTCCATTTTGACTAATGAAATTGAGTTTATTGTTGATGGTTTCTATAGAAGATGGGTTTAAAGACCCTCCAGCCTGAACGATAAGGTGTTCTTTTCCGCAACCATCAGTTTTAAAAACATTGTCTATTAATCCTTCTTCTTCTGTTGTTTGCTCTAACAAAACAGCACCTGCCCCGTCACCAAAAAGAATGCAGGTATTGCGATCTTCATAGTTGATGATGGCACTGTTTTTATCGGCACCAATTACAATCACGTTTTTGTAACGGCCACTTTCAATCAAACTGGCACCTAAAGTTAGGGCATATAGAAAACCACTGCATGCTGCATTGGAGTCTACGCCCCACGCATTTACTAGTCCCGCTTTTTCACAGACTACACTTGCAGTAGACACCATAATATAGTCGGGAGTTGAAGTAGCAACAATAACACATTCAATGGCATCCGGACCTAGCTTCGCATCATCCAACAAACGCGCTACTGCTTTTACAGCAAGATCTGAAGTAGCAACTTGTGCATCGTTAACAATGCGTCTTTCTTTTATTCCAGTCCGGGAAACAATCCACTCGCTGTTGGTATCTACCATTTCTTCCAGCTCGTGATTAGTTAAAATATGTTCAGGTACATACCCCCCTAAAGCGGTAATCCTGGCATTATATCTAGTTCTCATTAATTAAATTCTATTCTAGTTGCCAAAACTAACAAATATTTACAGCTACGTTACACTTTATTTTATTTGAAATGTACCTTTGTAGCATGACAACTAAGCCATTTAGACATTTACAAACTTTTTCCGTTATACTTTTCTCTACCTTTTTATTATTCTCTTCCTGCAAAAACGAACGTAAATTGCCAATATTCGGCCATCGTGAAGCCGTTACGACTCAAAATGCAGACGGAACCACTAAAGTTGATTCCGTTTATCAAACCATTGCGCCATTCAGGTTTTTAAACCAGGACAGTGTTTATATCACTAACGAAAAATTTAAGAATAAAATATATATAGCAGATTTCTTCTTCACTTCCTGCACCAGTATTTGTCCGGTGATGCATAGAAACATGAAAACTGTATTTGACCAGTATAAAGATAATCCTGATGTTATGTTTTTATCGCATACCATTGATTTTAAATATGACAAACCTTCGGTACTTCAAAAATATGCAAAAAAACTTGGGGTATATGGCGACAAATGGCAATTTGTTTATGGCCCTAAAGAAGAAATTTACACTATTGCCGAAAAGAGTTACCTCACTGCAGTAATGACCGATTCGACTAACAGAGATGGCTATGTACACCAGGGCTGGCTAGTTTTAATTGATAAAGACAAACGGATGAGAGGTGCTTATGACGGCACCGACAAAGAAGCGGTAGCACAATTAAGTAAAGATATCGCTGTTTTATTGAAAGAATATAACCAATAAATGATGCGCAAGATTTTAATTTTAGTTCTTTTTTTAATCAGCGTTTCTACCATCATTTACAGCTGCCAATCGGCGCTTAAAATGGAGCAGGACATTTATTATACAAACGGACGGGATTTATATAGACAACATTGTCAGAATTGCCATGGCGAAAAAGGCGAAGGATTAGGTGAACTTGCCCCTCCATTAACTGACACCGTGTTTTTAAAAGACAATAAGAACCGCTTGGCTTGTTTTATCAAAAATGGATTAGAAGGCCCTATTACTGTTGGGGGTAAGGTATATGACGAAAAAATGCCTGATGAGAAAGACATGGCAGACATCGACATTGCACAACTACTAGTTTACATCACCAATTCTTTTGGCAATAAACAAGGCATGTATAAACCAGAACAAGTAGCAACTGATCTAAACAACTGCAAATAGAATCGTTTTTATTATCTTTGTAAAAAATGTAAGCCGTTCTATCGCTTGTACGCTCCATTTAATGTTGACTAGTTTAACATTAGTTAAAGTATCAAGAGGAAAGTCCGGGCAACAAAGGGCATCTCGCTTCCTAACGGGAAGAGGTTTAGGAATGAAAACCTGAATTATGGAAAGTGCCGCAGAAAATATACCGCCGATGACTTTTTAAGTACAGGTAAGGTTGAAATTGTGAGGTAAGAGCTCACAACTGTTCCGGGTAACCGGAACGTTGGTAAACCCCGGGAGTTGAAAGACCAAATAGGCTAACGCATGTAGGGCTGCCCGTCCGATGTTAGTGGGTAGGTCGTTAGAGATAAATGGCAACATTTATAGTAGATTAATGATAGAAGTTCCAGCAATGGAATACAGAACCCGGCTTATAGGCTTACATTTTTTAATTTAATTATTATATTCGTAAATAGTAATATATTAGTATCCAATAACCAAAAATATTGAGCATAACCTATGGCAAAATTATTAATAATTGATGACGAGCGGGCGATAAGAAGCACCTTGCGAGAGATCTTAGAATACGAAAATTATGAGGTTGATGATATTGATAATGGCGTTGATGGATTAGAACTTATTAAAAAAAAGAAATTTGATCTCGTTCTGTGCGATATCAAAATGAATAGAATGGACGGCATGGAAGTTTTAGAACAAGCACTTGCTTACAGTCCTGATCTTCCTTTCATCATGATTTCTGGTCATGGTACCGTAGAAACCGCTATTGAAGCAAGTAAAAAGGGTGCATTTGATTTTATCTCTAAACCACCAGATTTAAACCGCTTATTAATTACGGTTAGAAATGCTTTAGACCGTGGTAATTTAGTTACAGAAACAAAAGTTTTAAAAAGAAAAGTCAGCAAAACCAGAAATATTCTTGGCGCTTCTGAAGTGATCAATAAAATTAAAGAAACCATTGAACGTGTGGCCCCAACAGAAGCCCGTGTGTTGGTTACCGGTGCTAACGGTAGTGGTAAAGAATTGGTTGCCCGCTGGTTACATGAAAAATCGCAACGTGCAGATAATCCACTAATTGAAGTAAACTGCGCAGCAATACCTTCAGAGTTAATTGAAAGTGAGTTATTTGGTCATGAAAAAGGTTCTTTTACCTCTGCTGTAAAACAACGGATCGGTAAATTTGAACTGGCAAATGGAGGTACTTTATTTTTAGATGAGATTGGCGACATGAGCCTTTCTGCCCAAGCTAAAGTACTCCGCGCTTTACAAGAACATAAAATTACCCGTGTAGGTGGTGAAAAAGAGTTTGAAGTAAACGTTAGGGTAATTGCTGCTACCAATAAAGACTTGTTGAAAGAGATTGAAGATGGTAATTTCAGGATGGATTTATACCACCGTTTGAATGTGATCAATATTCACGTGCCGCACTTAACAGAGCGCATTGAAGATATACCCCTTATTGCGCAAAGCTTTTTAGAAGAGATTTGTAAAGATTACGGTATGCCGGTTAAAAAAATTAGTGATAACGGAATTGTGGCTTTACAACGCTTACCGTGGACAGGTAATGTGCGCGAATTACACAATATGATAGAGCGATTGATTATATTGAGCGATAAGGTTATTACAGAACATGATGTTGCAGCATTTGCAAATCCTGGAGGTGGCACCAATATTGGTGCAGCAAATGCCAATCAGCATATACCTACTCTTGTTGCTACAGGACTTGATTTCGAGAAGTTCACCAATTTCCAGGATTATAAGGACTATGCGGAACGGGAGTTCATTAAATTTAAACTGGAGAAACACAATTGGAATGTTTCAAAGACTGCAGATGATATTGACATACAACGCAGTCATTTATACAGTAAAATAGAGAAATTCGGTTTAAAAAGAACCGCTGAATAAATAATTATCCGCTTGCTTGTTAGGGGCTGCATTGACCCCTGCAAGCAAGCGTTTTTTTATTCCATATAGTCTGCCTGTCGGCGTAGTAAGTCGCGGTATTTATTAAAGACAGCAGTTTTAGAAACAAAGCCAATAAAGCCACCCTTTTGATTCAATACCGGAAGTATCCATACATTTTTGGCTTCCATTTTAGCTAACACAGACTTCAGTGACTCGTTTTCAAGCAGCACACCCGGGGCAGCATGCATCAATTCTTTAACCATATGTTGCTCTTCTGTTCTTGAAGATGTTATTCTCACAATATCATCCATATACAAAAGCCCTTTAAATTCTTGCGTGGCACTCAATACTGGAAATAAATTTCTTTTTGTTTGTAAAATCTCAACTATCCTTTCAGAAAGTAAATCTTCTTCATTAAGAATTAAAAAATCTTTTTCCACTAGGTACCGGAGCTTCATCATATTCAATACGGTGCTATCTTTATCTTCATGAGATAAGAGTGTACCGCTTTCTGCAAGTGATTTTGTATAGATGGAATATTTGTTGGAACTGCGGCTAATGAAATAAGAAATTGCAGAGGTAATCATTAAAGGTACCATAAGGATATACCCACCGGTAATTTCGGCAATTAAAAATATGCCCGTTAAAGGGGCATGCATTACACCACTTAAAGCAGCTGCCATGCCTGCAACAATGAAATTTGCTACATTTAACTGAGCTATACCCAAGGTATTTATTGTAAAGGCAAAGAGAAAACCAATAAGCCCACCCATAATTAAACTAGGCGCAAAGACACCTCCATTACCTCCGGCACTTAAGGTAATTAGGGTTGCAAAAGATTTGGCAAATAAAGTGGTAAATGTAAATAAGATAATAGCAAAAGGAATACTGGAATAGGCAGCAAAAATGCTATTCTTGAGCATAGCCTCATAGTTTCCACCCAATAAATTTCTAATGGTAATATACCCCTCTCCATACAAAGTTGGGAATAGAAAAACCAGGGCACCAAGCATTAAACCGCCAATTACAATCTTTTTATAGGGATGGTTAATTTTATAAAAAAAAGATTTAACGAGGTAATTTATTTTGGTAAAATAAATAGAAAAGAGCCCTATCAATAAAGCCAATACCACATAATAGGGTAATGCGCTAACCATCCAGCCCTCGGTAACAAGGAAAAAGAGCTGCTCAGTATAAAATAACCGGGCAACAACTGCTGCCGTTGCAGCCGATAGAAGTAAAGGAATAAAAGCAGGGATGGTAAATTCGGGCAATAGAATTTCTATTGCAAATACAATTCCAGCAATGGGGCTGTTAAAAGCACCAGCAATACCTGCAGCAGCTCCGCAAGCCAATAACATGGTTGTTTCTCTGTAAGATAACCCTAAAAGCCGGCCAACTAAAGAGCCTATACCAGAGCCACTGGTTACAATTGGAGATTCTAGTCCTACAGAACCACCAAAACCAACAGTTAAAGCAGAAGTAATGATTTGTGAATAAATATTATGCGGCTCAACTATGCTTGATTTCTTAGAGATAGCAAATAATACTGGTGTTAAACCTGTTTCAAACTTCCCCTTCCTAATAAACCTGCGGGTGTACATGACCGATAATAAAATACCGATCATCGGAAAAAAGAGATATAAATAGTACTTGTATTGCCATTCAAAACCTGATTGAAGAAAGCTTTCTATATGGTGGGTTAAGCTTTTCAATAGCGCAGCAGCACATCCGCCAAGAATACCAACTATAAAAGCTGCTATAACCAGGAAATTCCTATTAGAGATTTTAGTCCTACGATATTGATTCAATGCATCAATATAGTTTACTAATCTTACATTCATTATTAATTTATTTAGCAGTCAAATTTATCAAGCAGCTTAATTAAGGTTGCAAAGTCTTTTGGATAAGGAGCATCAATAGAAATTTCCTGTCCATCAACCCCTTTAAAAATCAAATATCGGGCATGCAAGGCAAAACGTTTCATAATAGGTTGCTCTTCTTCGTCTTTAGCAATTCGGTAACCTTTTTTAAGGTTAGATAAAAATACCGGCTTACCGCGATACATGATGTCTCCACAAATAGAGGCACGTTGTGTCGCTAAATGTATCCTGATCTGGTGCATTCTCCCGGTAACGGGCTTGCACTCAACCAGGGTATAATGCTTGTAATATTTAACGGAATTAAAATAGGTTTCTGCACGCTTGCCTTCCTGCCTGTCGATGGTAACATTTTTATTGCCATCATTCAATATAGGTAAATCCACAAAAAGGTCGTTAAAAGTAAACTGACCATCTACCACGGCGTGGTAAATTTTAGTGACTTTCCGCCTTTCAAACTGCATAGAGGCATTACGGTAAGCTTCTGGGTTCTTGGCAATCAAGATGGCTCCGCTGGTTTCTTTATCTAAGCGGTGACAAACCTGGGCATCATCAGTGTATTGTCTGGCCAAACGCAAGATATTTACTTCACCAGAACCTCCGCGCTCGTCAAGCGAGGCTACGAAGGGGGGTTTATTTACAACGATATAATCATCGTTTTCAAACAGAATAAGGTCTTTAAATGAGGGATATTTCAATGATATAGATTTCTAAATTGCAAAAGTACTAAGAAAGTTCGAACTTATAGCCTACCCCTTTCACGGTAGTGACATAATTCTCACCTAGTTTCTCTCTTAATTTACGGATATGTACGTCAATAGTACGGTTGGTAACCACAACAGAATCCTCCCAAATATTTTTTAAAATAGCTTCACGCGTGTACACTTTACCTGGTTTAGAGGCTAATAAGTATAATAATTCAAATTCTTTCTTGGCTAATACTACTTTGTTTCCAGATTGAAAAACAAGGTAAGCTTCCCTGTCGATAACAAGGTCGCCAATTTCAATCTTATTTTCCGAGATTTCGTCACTGCTTACATTTCTTCTTAAAATCGCATTAATTCTACTCACCAATGCTCTTGGTTTAATGGGTTTGGCAATATAATCATCTGCCCCAACATTAAAGCCGGCAATTTCACTGTACTCTTCGCTCCTTGCCGTTAAAAACACCATAAAAGTATTTTTAAATTCAGGTATAGATCGCATTAAACGACAAGCTTCAATGCCATCCATTACAGGCATCATGATGTCAAGAATAATTAGATCAGGATGAACTTTGCGCGCAACTGAAATACCTTCTTTACCATTGCTCGCAACATAAACCTGGTAGCCTTCTTTCTTTAGGTTATATTCAACTAATTCTAAAATATCAGGTTCATCATCAACAATAAGGATTTTCTGTTTTGCAGCACTCATATCTTTTAATTTATTTATTACGAAATTAGTCAATCAAATGCGTTACTGCGTTAAAATCAAGTTACCAAATTGTTAAGTAGGAGTAGCTTCTTAACTTTAAAGATGCTTTAAAGTAAAGTTTTGTTTAAAAATTCTTCTAACTGCTCCCCTCTGAGGTTTTTAGCGATGATTTTTCCTTGTGGATCAATCAAAAAAGAAGTTGGTATAGCATCAACCTGGTACAGTTTAACTACCGGTCCTTCGAAATCCTGGAGTTCACCTCCTTGTATCCATGCTAAATTATCTGCTTGCACAGCTTGTTTCCATGCAACTTGATCTTTATCTAAAGAAATACCAAACACGGTGAAATTTTTATCTTTAAAGGTGTTATAGGCCTTAACCACATTTGGGTTTTCTTGTCTGCAAGGCTGGCACCAGGAAGCCCAAAAATCAAGCAACACATATTTACCTTTAAAATCGGCAAGGCTTACTTTTTTACCATCGATGGTATTGATGGTAAATGCCGGTGCAGGCTGACCAATTTGCACAGTTTTAAGGTTAGCCATTCTAACCAGAAATTCGGTAACTGCAGGGTTTTTGTTGAAACTGCTTTTAATCTGATCAGAATAAGCAACCATTTCCTGCTCAAATTCTGCAGGATTTAAAAGGTTGATGGCATAAAAACCTGCTAGAGATTTGATGTTGTTTTGTGCAAATTTTAGAATTTCCTTATTCAGGGTTTCAATTTCTTTCGTGTATTCTGGGCGCAGACTTTCCATAATGGCTTCTCTGTTATCTGGATCTTTCGCTACCTGGTCATCAAATTTCTTTTGAACCTCATTAATTTTAGCCATATATTTATTCTTGGTCACATTCAACGTTTCCAATTTATCGGCATCTTCAGCACCAGAAATGTTGTAAAGCATGTTTTGATCAGCAAGGTCTGCTTTTAGTTGAATGTCATCACCATTTTTAGCAATAATCATGTATTCGTTGTTTCCGGCAGAAACCTTAAAAAAGTTAGCCTCTTCAGAAGGGTGGTTAAATTTAAACTCACCCTTTTCCGACAAAACAGTCGAGTCTAAAGCAATAGGTGTTGCTTTATCTAATGCAAAAAGGTATACTTTATTATTAGGTGTTGAATTTTCAAACGTCCCGTTAATTACAAACTTATCTGAATCTTTACAAGCTACAAAAGCTATACTGACCACTAAGAGGTAGATTAATTTCTTCATCATAATTTTAACTTAATTTTTCTTGAACCAATGCATTCACCTTTTGGGGATCCGCTTTTCCTTTTGCCATTTTTATTACTTCTCCAACAAATAGGCCTAAAACACCTTTTTTGCCTTTTTTATAAGCCGTTACCTGTGCTTCATACTTCGCTAATACCTGATCTACGAAATCACTTAGCTCATCATCATTGTCTTCAATTAACAAATTCAATTCTTTGGCTAAGGCCACAATATCAACTTCACCTGCTTTTTCAAGTGCGGGCAAGAGTTGTTGTAGAGCCGCCGACTGGGTTATTTTTTTCTGATCTATTAGGTTAATTACTTTTGCCAGTAGTAGTGGACTGATGGGATAACTGGAAAGTTGGATATCTCTTTCATTTAATAAAGCCCTGATTGGACCCACAAGCCAGTTGATTAAACTTTTCTGCTGCGTAACTTCCTTTACGCCTGCATAGAAATAAGCTAAAAGATCTGGATCTGCAGCAAGCAAAGATGCTTCAGCATTGTTAATGCCATAGTCATTAACCAATTGCTGCGAAATTTCTCTTGGCAAAGCTGGCATAGCAGCTTTGAGTTCGGCGAGCCATTGATCGGAAATAACTAAGGGTGCTAAATCAGGATCCGGAAAATACCGGTAATCGTTAGCCATTTCTTTACTCCTCATTGGGGAAGTTGTGCCATTATCGGCATCAAAATTCAAGGTGCTTTGCACAACCATTCCGCCATCATTAACCAATTCTACCTGCCTGTTAAATTCAAAATCCATTGCACGGCGAACGTTTCTAATGGAATTAAGGTTTTTAACTTCACAACGTGTACCATAAGCTGTAGTCCCTTTTTTACGGATGGAGATATTAGCATCACATCTTAAACTACCTTCTTCCATATTACCATCGCTTACATCAAGGTGGCGCACGAGTTTCCTCATTTCAGTAAGTAAAGCGGAAGCCTCTTCTGCCGATCGGATATCAGGTTCGGTAACTATTTCAATTAAAGGAACGCCCGCCCGGTTCAAATCCACAAATGAATAGCGGTCATCTTGATCATGAAGACTCTTTCCGGCATCTTCTTCTAAATGTATCCGGTTAATACCGATACGCTTTACATCACCATTACTCAAAATCACATCCAGAAAACCATTCTGACAAATGGGTTTATTATCCTGGGTAATTTGATATCCTTTTGGCAAATCAGCATAGAAGTAATTCTTACGGTCGAAATAATTCGTTTGATTGATAGTGCAGTTTAAGGCCAGGCCCATTTTTATAGCCTTAGCAACTACCTCTTTATTTAATTTGGGTAATGCACCAGGTAAAGCAAGAGATACAGGAGAGATGTGCTCATTCGGGCTGGCACCAAAAGTAGCACTATCTGCTGAAAATATTTTTGTATTCGTATTTAACTGTACGTGAACCTCCAAACCTGATATTAATTCAAATTCAGAAGCTGTGGTTACCGTATTCGTACTCATTTATTTTTTTTGATCTAAAAAAATTTATTTTTTCTGTTAATGCAAATATAACCAAAATAGTCTTAAAGCGTTATTTAAAACAAATTGATAGGTGTAAACAATATGTGGCATCAAATTTGATTTTAACACTTTACACAAATGAAATTATTATAAACTTACAGCTTAAAAACAGTAATGAATAAAAGTATATGAAAGCTTCATTAACGTTAAAAACACAAACACACAAATTAAAATCAAGGTTATGAAAAGATTAATTGTTTTTGCAATGTTAGGTTTTGCAGCAATGTCCGTAACACCAGCACATGCCCAGGTTAGCGTTAACATTAACATTGGAGCACAACCGGATTGGGGTCCCAGAGGTTATAATCATGTAGATTATTATTATTTACCTGAAGTGGAGTCTTATTACTATGTGCCTACCCGTCAATTTATTTACTATAGTGGAAACCGATGGGTACATAACCGTAATTTACCTTCCAGGTACAGAAATTATGACTTACATAAAGGTCGTAAAGTGGTTATTAACAGTAACCGACCTTATTTAAGACATCAAAATTACAAAAAACGCTATTCCAGCAATTATTCTTCAAACAGACCTCAAAAGGTAGTTTATAGATCTAGTTACAATGAACACGACAGCAAGAACTATCGCAAACAAGAGAAAAGCTCTAATAAAGGAAATAAACATGAACGCGGTGGAAACAACGGCAAAGGTAAAGACAACCATGGTAATAATGGTCGTCATTAATTAAATATTATATTAGTCAAACAACTTACATTCAACAAATTGACAAAAAACAAATGCGCAACTAAATTAGTTGCGCATTTGTTTTTTGTCAATTTATTAGTTATTTATTTACTTCACCATTTCTGCTGCCTTTAATAATACTAAAGGGAGACCATCTTTATTTTTACCACCTGCAGTTGCATAAAATGGTTGTCCTCCACCACCACCCTGGATATCTTTAGCCAGTTCTCTAACGATAATTGAGGCATTAAATCCCTTTTCAGTAACCAGGTTATCTGAAAGCATCACTGTGATACCAGGTTTATCATCAATATTGGTAGTAAATACCAGAAAGAGGTTGTCAACCGTCTCTTTAATTGCGAAAGCTAAATTCTTCACGGCATCAACATGAGGCAAATCCACATGGGCCGCAATCAGGTTGATCCCATTAATGGTTTTTACATGGTGCACAATTTCGTGTTTAAGATTAGCAGCTTGTTCAACAACGGCTTTATCTGCCTCTTTTTTGAGCTTCGCATTTTCTTCCAACAATGTAGAAACAGCTACCTTTAAATCTTTATTTCCTTTTAACAGCGCCCTTAACTCATTGATTTCTTTATTTTGATCTAAAATAAAAGCTTCGGCTTTATCTGCAGTAATCGCTTCTATCCTTCTTACTCCTGCAGCAACGGCACTCTCAGCAGTAATTTTGAAATAACCAATCTGACCAGTTGCCTGAACATGGGTACCTCCACAAAGTTCTTTTGAATAATGATCATCAAAAGTGATGATCCTTACAAAGTCACCATATTTCTCCCCAAATAAAGCAGTTACGCCACTGGAAAGGGCTTGCTCATAAGGAACATCTCTTTGTTCTTTTAAAGGAATATTTTCCCTTACTTTTTGATTCACCAGGTGTTCAATTTTTGCAAGCTCCTCTTCGGTAATTTTAGCAAAGTGCGAAAAGTCGAAACGCAGGTAATCAGGATTTACCAGAGAACCTTTTTGGTTTACATGCACACCCAACACCTTTTTCAAAGCTGCATGCAGCAAATGTGTAGCAGAATGGTTGTCTTGAGAAAGCAAACGCTGGTCTTTTGCTATTACTGCCCAGAATGTACCTTCTAAATCTTCAGGCAATGTATCTGTATAATGAACCGTAAGACCGTTTTCTTTCTTGGTGTCTGTTACCTCTACAAAGAATAAACGACTGTGGTCTTCCAGGCGACCAGCATCGCCTACCTGACCCCCACTTTCAGCATAAAATGGTGTTTTACTCAATACTAATTGGTATTGCTCTTTACCTTTTAGGCTTACTTTACGGTATTTAATAATCTGGGTTTCTACTTCAAAATCATCATATCCAACAAAATCGACATCAAGATTCGGATTTACCAGAACCCAATCGCCAGTATCAACAGCAGTGGCCGCTCTTGACCTTTCTTTTTGTTTCAACAAAGCGATGTTATATTCCTCCATATCGACAAGCCAATTCTTTTCACGAGCCATTAATTCAGTTAAATCAATTGGAAAGCCATAAGTGTCATTGAGTTCGAATGCAAAAGCCCCTGAAATAACCATTTGATCTTTCAAAATACTATATACCCATGGATCTTCGAACGATTTTTCCTTATCGATAGCATTTTCTGACATCAATAATTCACCTTGTTTTTTAGTGTAATTTTCAAATCGTTGAATACCTGTGGCTAAAGTCCTTAAAAAGGAAACTTCTTCTTCCAGCACTACTTTTTGTACAAAATCCTGCTGTTCTGAAAGCTCATCAAAAACACCTTTAAATTGTTGTGCTAATACCGGCACCAATTGATTAAGGAAAGGTTCTTTTAAATCAAGGAAGGTATAAGCGTAACGAACTGCACGACGTAAAATACGGCGAATTACATACCCAGCTTTATTATTTGCCGGCAGTTGCCCATCAGCAATAACAAAAGAAATGGCCCTGATGTGGTCAGCCATAACGCGCATAGCGATATCTGTTTTTTCAGCAGCTCCGTAGACAATACCTGCTTTCTGAGCAATAAACTGAATCAGGGGTTGGAATACATCAGTATCATAATTTGATGCTTTATTTTGCAGTACTCTAACCAGGCGTTCAAATCCCATTCCAGTATCAACATGATTAGAAGATAAAGGCTGCAATGATCCATCTTTCAACCTGTTAAACTGCATGAAAACATTATTCCAAATTTCAATTACTTGCGGGTGATCTGCATTGACAAGGCTTTTTCCAGAGGAGGCTGCACGTTCATACTCAGGGCGGCAATCGACATGAATTTCTGAGCAAGGGCCACAAGGACCTGTATCACCCATTTCCCAAAAATTATCTTTCTTGTTACCAAAAATGATACGGTCTTCAGGTACATATTGTTTCCAGAGCTCGTAAGCTTCTGTATCTTGCGGCAAACCTTCTTTTTCATCTCCTTCAAAAACAGAAACGTATAGTTTATCCTTGGGTATTTTATAAACTTCTGTTAATAATTCCCAACTCCAGGCAATAGCTTCTTTTTTAAAATAATCTCCAAAGCTCCAATTACCCAGCATTTCGAACATCGTATGGTGATAGGTATCTATCCCTACTTCCTCTAAATCGTTATGCTTACCAGAAACACGCAGGCAACGTTGGGTATCTGCAACACGCTTGTATTTTATTGGTGCCTCACCTAAAAACAAATCTTTGAACTGGTTCATACCTGCATTGGTAAACATCAGTGTAGGATCGTCTTTTACGACTATAGGTGCGGAGGCAACAATGTGATGCTTCTTATTTTCAAAAAATTGCAAATAAGCACTTCTAATTTCTTTTGCGGTCATCCTTCTATTATTATCCAACAAAATTAAAACTTTATTGCGGTATTTTACTAAAATCCCTTTATATTTGAATACTTTAAATAAATGCTATAATCTCCTAATAATCAACCGTAAATTATGCCATACAAAGAAAGAGAAATTAATAAAATGTATTATAGCATGGGGGAGGTAACTGAAATGTTTAAAGTTAATGCTTCACAGATTAGGTTTTATGAAAAGGAATTTGATGTGTTGCAGCCAAAGAAAAACAAAAAAGGCAACCGCCTATTTACTCCTTCAGATATAGAAAATTTGAAAATCATTTTTCACCTGGTGGATGATAAAGGCTTCACATTAAAAGGAGCCAAAGAACATTTAAAAAATAACAGTGGTGAAATGAAAGAGAACCAGAAGATCATTGCTTCCCTTGAGAAACTGAAGGATTTCTTATTAAAATTAAATGAAGAAATTTAAATGAAATAATATTTTTTATTGAGTTAAATAAATTGTTGTTTTGAACGAAGACAGGTTCATTATGACAAATTCTCCTTCTCTTTTTTGGCAATCCCTTTCTCTATTTTTCTTCTTTTTTATTTTTCTTGCCCCTGTAATAGCCCAGCAACAACAGCAACAGGAAATTATTAAAGATATTGTTGAGCGTATAGCTCCAGATTTACCCGAAGATTTCGACCTTTCTGAATTACTGGAGCAACTTCAATACTTTAGCACTCATCCGATTAACTTAAACCAAACCAGTGTAGTTGAGTTAAAGTTACTGGTAATGTTGTCTCCACTTCAGATCAGCAACTTTTTTAGTCATATCTCCATTAACGGCAAATTACTCGATTTACTGGAGTTGCAATCGATAGCTGGTTTTGATATTCAAACCATACAAAACCTGTTACCATTTGTTAGCCTGACTATACCTTCTGGCTATAAAAATCTAAACTTTAAAGACCTGTTAAACAAGGGTAATAGTGACCTTATCTTAAGGTACGCACAGACTATTGAAGCACAAAAAGGTTTTCAGGATTTACCAGGAAGCCGCTATTTCGGAACCCCAGAAAAGTTATTAGTCAAATACCGTTACCAATATGAACAGCTCTTCTCTGTTTCTGCCGTTTTCAAAAAAGATGCTGGAGAAGAATTTTTTAGCGGCAACAATACCTACAGCTTTGATTTCAATTCTTTCAGCATCGGACTCTATCAATTAGGCAAAATCAGCAAGCTTGTATTGGGAGATTACAGCTTACAATTTGGACAGGGCTTAACTTTATGGTCTGGCTTCTCTTTTGGTAAAGGACCTGATGTAGCTGGTGTTGCCAAAAAGGATATTGGTTTAAAAACCTACACCTCCTCTAATGAATCTTCCTTTTTCAGGGGAGTTGCTGGTAGCGTGACTTTGTACAAAAACCTTAACCTGACCTCTTTTGTCTCTTACAGAAAACTGGATGCCAGTCAAACGGATTTAACAAACGGGCAATTCGGACAAGTAAACACGAGTATCAGTGGATTACACCGCACAAAATCAGAATTAAAAAACCAGCAAAGCTTGGATCAATTGGTTTATGGTGGTGCCTTACAATACCTCAGCAATAATTTATCTGCTGGCATTATTGGTTACCAAACGCACTATGGCAGCGAATTCATTACAGGTAACCAAGCTTATAACGCACATGGGTTTACAGGGAAAGACCTCACCAATATTGGCCTACATTACAACTATACTTTTAAAAATATTTACTTCTTTGGGGAGGGTGCGAAGAGTTTAAATAGTGGCATGGCCTTGATTAATGGTGCCATGACAAGTATTTCCCCTAAAATTTCAGCGGTGTTAGTCAACAGAAACTATGATGCCAATTACCATAACTTCTTTAGCCAGGGTTTGGGTGAAAACAGTGATGCCACAAACGAAAAAGGCTGGTATACTGGTTTAAATTATGCACCAAACAACTATTGGGCAGGCGCTATCTATGCAGATCTGTTCCGTTTCCCTTGGTTAAAATACAGGGTAAACGCAGCTTCCTCAGGTTATGAAGTGATGACACAGGTTTTGTATCGCCCAACAAAAACCTTCACGGCAACAGCAAGATTTAAAACCAAACAAAACCAGCAAAATACAGATTTAGACGTCCCCGTAAAATACCTCGATGAGGTATCCAAACAAAACTATCGCATGGAAGTGAACTGGCGATTAAACCGCAAATTCAGTTTACAGAACCGACTAGAGTTATGTCGATTTAAAAAAGGAAATACTACTGCAGAAAGCGGCTATTTGATTTATCAGGATATTGCTTATTCACCACTATCTTCCCGCTTATCGGCAAATATGCGACTGGCCTATTTTAATACCGAATCATACAACAGTCGTGTTTATGCTTACGAAGATGATGTGCTTTATGGCTTTAGCTTCGGCATGTATAATGGCAAAGGAGCCCGCACTTTTTTAAACGTGAAATATAAGGCATTACGAGGATTGGATATATGGACAAGGTATGCATTATTCATTTATCAGGATGCTAAAACTGTGGGTTCCGGACTTGATGAAATTCAGGGGAACAGGAAATCTGAGTTAAAGTTACAGATGAGGTATAAATTTTAAAGCATTGAGCATAAGAGCAGAAACTGTATTTGTAAACTTGTTATTCTTTTATATAGCGGGAATCTATGTGGCTTATGAATTCGCTTCAGTAGGTTTACAATGGGGCTTTGCCTTTTCTTCGTTTCTCCTTTTTGCTTTCCTGGTTATTTTGAATAATAGGTATGCAAAACTAAAAGCATACCGATATAAAATTTATACCTCAGCCTTATTTTACCTGCTTTTTTTTTGTGTGGGCGGATGGCTGTATCTTATTAATTCGAACAATCTTCAGCCTGGTTATTTCGCCAAAACCAAATTAGATGCCATCAAAATAATCCTGGAGGAAACACCACAATGGAAAGGAAACCAGGTGCGGTTCAAAGCAAAAGTTATTTACGGTTACCAGGCAAAAAGAGGTATAGCTTGTCAGGGTAGATTGCTGGTTACTTTAAATGCTGGGAAACATAAACCTATAACATTAAATTATGGTGATGAGTTGATTTTACCTGCCCATTATAGAGCTGTAGAAACACCACAAAACCCTTCAGAATTTGATTACAAAGCATGGTTGGCTACACAAAACATCCATTACCAGGTTTACATGAATCAGCAAGATGCTATTTTAACAGGTCAGAACCGTGGCAATACCCTTATTGCATTTGCCCTAACTTTGCGTCTGCAGCAAATTGAGCATTTAAAAAAGTTAATAGTTGACCAGGAAGCTTTTTCAGTGGCCTCCACTTTAATTTTAGGCTACCGTGCTGATTTGAGTAAGGAAACTTTAGCTGCCTATTCAAAAACAGGAACTATCCATGCACTCTCCGTTTCTGGCATGCATGTAGGCATTATTTATATTGTTTTGATGTGGTCATTGCGCTTTATGAACCGAAGCACACTACTAAAAATCCTTAAAGCCATCCTCATAATAGCCTTAATATGGTTTTATGCACTGGTTACAGGGTTCTCGCCTTCTGTTTTGCGTTCCGCAATTATGCTTACCTGTTTTATCATTGCCAAAACAGGACGCAAACGCACCAATAGTTACAATATACTTGCCTTTTCTGCTTTTATCTTATTAGTTTATCAACCTTTTCTGTTATTCGATGTAGGCTTCCAGCTAAGTTATCTAGCCGTATTCGGACTCATTTACCTGCAACCCCTCCTTTATAACCTGCTCTATTTTAAGTATACCCTGGCCGATAAATTATGGCAATTCACCGCTTTATCATTAGCTGCACAGCTGGCAACCTTTCCCTTAAGTGTTTATTACTTTCACCAGTTCCCAGTTTACTTTTTATTGAGTAATCTTTTCATCATGCTCCCCGCTTCCTTAATGATGTATTTGGGCTTGAGCATGCTTTTATTCAGGCTTTACTTTCTGGCGCCATTATTAGAATGGGTTATAAATTTGACCAATACCGGTTTAAAATGGATTGCGAGCCTGCCGTTTTCTACTATCTCTGCCATCTGGTGGAATAAAACAGCGTTAATTTTGCTGCTTGTTTTCCTCATATTATTCATTCTTGCCTTAAATAAAGCACAAAAGAAGCTGCTATTTCCGGCACTATGTACCCTTCTAATCTTTCAGTCAATATTAAGCTTTTATAAAATGCAAGCCTTACGTCAACAGAAAACCATTACATTTAAACTGAGAAGAAATTATGCCGTAGCCTATCTTTATTCCAATAGAGCCATTCTTTTCACAGATGTAGATCCAGAAAGTAAAGTCTTTCAATATTCCATTAAACCATGTTTAGACCAGCACCAGGTAAAGGAGATACAATTTAAAAATGGTCTGCCGGATTTGAATAAAATAAAGCATCTTTGGTAAGCTAAACTATTATTCACACTTCATGACAGAACCATTGGTTATTTATTCGGTAGCAGACCGGATAGCAACAATAACATTAAACAGGCCTGAAAAGCGTAATGCTTTAAATCCAGAAATGGTAAGTCTGCTAACTAAAAAATTGCAGCAAGCCGCTGCCGATGAAGAGGTTAAAATCATCATTATCAAAGCAATGGGCAATACATTCAGTGCCGGTGCAGATCTTGCTTATTTACAACAATTGCAGCACTACACTTATGAAGAGAACCTTGCAGATTCCCAGAACCTTAGCAACTTATTCAGCACCATTTACTTTCTGCCAAAGGTAGTTATTGCACAAGTTGAAGGACATGCCATTGCAGGAGGTTGCGGTTTAGCAACAGTATGTGACCTCATATTTTCAGTTCCGGAGGCTAATTTTGGTTATACAGAAGTGAAGCTTGGCTTTGTGCCTGCTATTGTTTCCTGTTTTCTGATGCGTAAAACCAGTGAAACCCTTGCTAAACAATTGCTTTTAACCGGAGCGCTTTTTAGTGCACAACAAGCTTTTGACTATGGCCTGATAAATTTTGTAACAAACAAGGATATTATTGATCAGAAAGCCAAAGATTTTGCCTTAAATTTGTGTCAAACTACTTCAGCTAATTCTTTAAGGCTTACAAAGCAACTGATTGGTCAGACTACAAATCCTGATTTAGTTAAAAGCCTTGAATTAGCGGTAAAGATAAATGCAAAGGTTAGGGACAGCGAAGATTTCAAAAAAGGAATAGCATCCTTCTTGAATAAAGAGAAAATTAACTGGTAAAAAGTAAACAAAATAGATATGTTTAAATCAATAAAAACAGGCGTATTAGCGCTATTCTTAATTGGCACTGCATTTTATGCACATGCTCAGAAAAAAATTAGTCAGGGTATCATCACTTATGGCGTGGAGTATGATCTTAGTCCAGATCAAAAATCGACTTTAGATGTATCCAGCCTTCCCAAAGAGAATAAATTAGAGTTTAATGGCAACTTCTCTAAATTAGGAATGGAAATGGGGCCAACTATACTTACTATTATTAAAGATGGAGGAGCAGAAAATGCACTTTTATTGATCGACATCCCTATTGCACAAAAGCAAATTGCTACTAAAATGTCTAAAGAAGATATTGACAAACAAGCGGGTGGTATAAAATACAGTGATTTTAAGGCTACCGGTGAGAAACTAATGGTTTCTGGTTACAATACGGAGAAATACACTTATAAAGACGATAAAGGCAATGCTTACGAACTTTGGGCCACAAAAGATATTACATTGACACCAGGTGCAAGCAATTCAGAATTTAAGGATGTAAAGGGAACTCCCATTAAGTTTACTTTAAGTCAGAATAGTGTTAAAACCATTTTAACGATCAAAAGCATAACAGAAAAAAATGTAGGTCCTTTTACATTAGATGTGCCTAGTGGTTATGATTTATTAACCATGGCAGAATTAGAAGCCTTAAGAGGCGGAGGTTAGTTATAAATGTTAAAAAGTCTTTTATTTTTTATACGATTTTACCTGTTCTGGTTAATTTTCTTCGCTACCGACAGGGCTCTATTTTTGATTTTATATTACCAAAAATTAAATAACAGCCCTAATTCAACAATACTGGCTACCTTTCACAATGCCATTCCAATAGACTTGTCAATGCTGGGCTACCTTAGTGTAGCCCCATTGTTTTATTATCTTTTTTGGTTTTTTAGTGGCAGGGAAAGTGTTAATATCAAATGGCTGACAATATATAACACCATTTTAATTGTAGCCTTCAGTCTTATTTCTGCAATAAATTTTAACATCTACCGCGAATGGGGAACCAAGTTAAATGCAAAAGCCCTAGGTTTTGCTTTCACCTCTCCTGCTGAATCCCTGGCTTCTGGAGCTTCATCACCGCTGCTGCCAACAATTTTCATCCCTGCTTTTTTAATCATCACCAGTCTGCTGTTGCAAAGACTGCTCCTTCCAAAGAAGCTAAATTTTGTGCCTTTTCCACTTTGGGGCAAAATGATCATTGGCATTTTACTCATAGGCCTTAATTTCCTGTGCATCAGAGGTGGTATTGGCGTTTCAACAATGAATCAAAGTTCGGCCTATTTTTCGGAAGAATTGATTTTAAACCATGCCGCAGTAAATACAGAATGGAATTTATTTGAAAGTGCCCTTTCTTCAGGCAGTGCTAACAAAAACAAATATTTGTACTATAGCAAGGCACAGGCAGATGAAACAGTAAAAGACCTCTATGCCAAAGAAAAAGATACGACAGAGCAGATCCTCACTACCAAACGACCCAATGTAGTTTTAATTATCATGGAAAGCTTTACCGCTGATCTCACAAAGTCGATTGGTAATGCAGATGGTATTACGCCACAATTTGACAGTCTTGCCAAGAAGGGCGTATTGTTTAGTAAAATCTATTCTACGGGCAACAGAACTGATAAAGGTCTAATTGGCACGCTTGCGGGCTACCCTAGTCTTGCTGCTGGTAACCTGGTCAAATTCACAAATAAAATGCAAAAGCTTCCCGCCATTTCACAAGAATTTTTAAAAAATGGTTATGCTACATCATTTTATTACGGCGGCCAATCTGAATTTGACAATTACAAAGCCTTTATCCTCACCCATGGTTTCCAGAAGTTGATTGACAAAAGCAATTTTAAAGACAGTGAAATGAATTCTAAATGGGGAGCTTATGACGGGGTATTGTTTAACAGGCAATTATCAGAGCTTAATAAATTAAAACAACCCTTTTTCTCCTCCACCCTCACCCTAACCAACCATGAACCTTTTGAGGTTCCAGGCAATTATAAATTTGGTTCAGTAAGTAATGTAGAAAGTTTCAAAAGCACCGCATTTTATACCGACTCCTGCATCAATGATTTCCTGATCAGGGCAAAAAGTCAAGACTGGTATAAGAATACATTGTTTATTTTCATTGCCGATCATGGACATATTTTACCTAAATTGACCAATGAAGTCTACATGCCTGCACGTTACCATGTGCCTTTATTGTTTTATGGAGAGGTTATTAAACCGGAATACAGAGGCAAAGTATTTGACCGTATCGGCAGTCAGATTGACCTCGCCGCTACCCTTCTAACGCAATTAGATATGGATGCCAGCCAATACACCTGGAGTAAAAATATGTTAAACCCTTACACAAAGGCTTTTGCTTTTTTTAGTTGGGACAATGGTTTAGGTTTTATCACCGAGAAGCAAGCTGTCGCATTCGACAATACTGGAAAAAGAATATTGTATGAAGGTAATAAAGCAAATACCCAACAAACGGAAACCACCCTACAACAAGGTAAATCATACCTGCAAAAAGTATATCAACAATTTATAGAATTACAGCCATGAAATTAAAACACATTGCTTTTTTAGCCCTATTTCTCCTTAGTTTCAGCAGCCTAAAAGCACAAAATAAGGGTGCCATCAATTGGGCAAAAGATGGTCATGCCTACTATCAAATTACTGAAGGGGGCATTTTTTCTGTGACACTGCCTAAGCAAGAGCTAAAAATGATTATTTCGGCCATTGCAATGGACAGCAAAGGACTGAAAGCCAACGACATTAATTCTTTTCAGCTTTCTGAAGACGGTAATAAAGCATTACTTTTCACCAATAGTAAAAAGGTTTGGCGTTACCATACCCGTGGCGATTATTATGTATTTGATTTAACGACAAATAAGGTAAGCCAAGTTGGAAAAGACAAACCTGCTTCCTCCCTGATGTTCGCAAAGTTTTCTCCAGATGGAAATAAAGTCGCTTTTGTTAGTCAGCATAACATCTATGTAGAAGACCTGGCAACAAATACATCAAAAGCGCTGACAACAGATGGCACAGACCGTTTAATCAATGGTACTTTCGACTGGGTCTACGAGGAAGAGTTTGACTGCAGAGATGGCTTTAGGTGGAGTCCTGATGGACTAACCATTGCCTACTGGCAATTAGATGCCCGTAAGATTAAAAACTTTCTGATGATCAATAACACAGATTCGATTTATCCTTATACCATTCCAGTAGAATACCCAAAAGTGGGCCAAGATCCCTCTGCTTGTAAAATAGGCATTGTGAATATCAATACAGCAAAAACAACCTGGATGCCCATACCAGGAGATCAGGTTCAAAATTATATCCCCAGAATGGATTGGATACCAAACAGCAATTCCATATTATTACAACAACTTAACCGCGAACAAAATGTGAGTAACCTTTTTGTAGTTCAAACACAGACGGCAGAAGTAAAAAACATTCACAGTGAAACAGAAAAAGCATGGATAGATGCTGCTGAACCCTGGGAGTGGCTAAATAACAACAAGGCGTTTATTTGGCTTAGCGAAAAAGACGGTTGGAAGCATTATTACAGCATCAGTATTGATGGAAAAAAGCAAAGTTTAATTACTAAAGGCAATTACGATGTGATTAAAAGCAGCATGGTTGATGAAAAAAATAACACGATCTACTTTATTGCATCACCCGATAACGCTACTCAAAAATACCTTTATAAAACTAAATTAGATGGCAAAGGAAAGCTGGAAATGGTTACCCCTTCGGTTTTTCCGGGTACGCATAGTTATAACATTTCTCCTGATGGTTTATATGCTCTTCATAGCTATCAAAGTGCAAACATCAGACCATTAACGGAATGGATGAATATGAATACTGGAAACCCACTATCTATGGAAGGAAGCATTACCAACCAATTGGCCAAAGTAGCAATAGCAAAAAACAAGGTAGAGTTTTTCAAAATCAAGACAGAAGATGGTATAGAAATGGATGGATGGATGAAAAAACCGGACAATTTTGACCAGACTAAAAAATATCCTGTGTTGTTTTATGTTTATGGCGAACCGGCATCTCAAACCGTTACCGACACCTATGGTGTAGCGAATAACTATCTCTATACAGGTGATATGGCTAAGGATGGATATATTTATATTTCCTTAGAAAACAGAGGTGCTCCTGCACCAAAAGGTAGAGAATGGCGCAAAAGCATTTATAAAAACATTGGCAGACTCAACATCAGAGATCAGGCTATGGCGGCTAAAAAAATATTGGAATGGTCTTTTGTCGACAAAAACAGAATTGCCGTTTGGGGTTGGAGTGGTGGCGGTTCATCAACACTAAACCTTCTTTTCCAATACCCTGAAATTTATAAAACAGGTATTGCTGTTGCCGCAGTGGCAAACCAGCTTACCTACGATAATATTTATCAGGAACGGTATATGGGTTCTCCTTTAAAAACCAAGGAAGCATACCAGTTGGGGTCCCCAATTAATTATGCCCAAAACTTAAAAGGAAACTTACTATATGTACATGGTACCGGAGATGACAATGTACATTACCAAAACGCAGAAATGCTGATCAATGAGCTGGTTAAAAACAGGAAGGTTTTTCAATTGATGGCCTACCCTAACCGGACGCACAGCATTAATGAGGGCGATGGAACCAGCGAACACCTGGCCTTAACCTTCACTAAATTCTTAAAGGAAAATTGCCCTCCCGGAGGGCAATAAATAAAAAAAGCAGCCTTAAACGGCTGCTTTTTTATGCTATAATATTAACTCATCGGAACTTCCATCAACAGCACTTCTGCCCCTGCAGATGCCTTAATATTGATCTTATCCGTATCCCAAATACCAAAGCCATCTCTGTGCTCCAACGCCTGGTCGTTCACAGTTACATTTCCTTTAAGCACGAAGAAATATACCCCATTTCCTTTTAATTTCATTTCGTAATCAAGTTCTGTATCCTGATCAAATTTACCCAAATGAAACCATGCATTCTGATGAATCCAAACCCCTTCAGCTTTAGGATCAGGTGATAAAATCTGTAACAACTGATTTACCTTTCCTTTTTCTTCGATATTAACCTGGTCGTACCTTGGCGTTACATTTTGCTGATTGGGTATGATCCAAATCTGGAGAAATTTAACAGGTTTATTTTTATCTTTATTAAATTCTTTGTGTGTAATTCCGGTACCTGCACTCATCGCTTGTATTTCACCAGGTTTAATGACTGTCATATTTCCCATGCTGTCTTCATGTTGCAATTCACCTTCCAATGCAATAGAAATAATCTCCATATTTTGATGAGGATGTTCCCCAAATCCCATTCCACCAGACACTTGGTCATCATTCAAAACCCTCAATGCACCAAACTGTACTCTTTCTGGATTAAAATAATTAGCGAAACTAAAAGTATGGAAAGATTTTAGCCAGCCATGGTCTGCATGACCACGTGTTCCGGCTTTGTGTAAGATTGTTTGTGTCATCATATTTTATTTATACACAAAAATAAGACATCTATACTTGCGCCGCATTGACCTGTGTTAATTAAAATAGGCTTACGCGAACTTTTAGAAGGTATTTTATGTTTATAAAACAGGCGTAACAAAAAGGCAAAGGTCATTAACCGAATGTCAAGAAAAAAAATTTCGATTTAAGATTTTTAAGTTAAAATGAGCATAGAGAAAAGTAAAGGCTATAAAATGGTGATGAAATGGCTGAAATCAAATAAGAAAAAGCCTTTTCAATTTCAAAAAGATGCCTGGCAATATTATGCAGAAGGTTACAGCGGACTCGTAAATGCCCCTACTGGTTTTGGGAAAACCTATTCTTTATTCCTGGCGGCTGTTATAGAAGAACTGAATAACAAATCAATTACTGAAAAAGGTATTGAAAAGCAAGGCAGCAAGACTAAAACAGGTTTAAAATTATTATGGATTACACCCCTCCGTTCTCTTGCAAAAGATCTTGGCCGTGCCATGCGGGAAGTTTGTCTGGAACTGGAACTAGATTGGCAAATTGGCATTCGCAATGGCGATACCCCACCAAATGAAAAACTGAAGCAGAAAAAACAAATGCCTGAGGTAATGATCATTACACCGGAAAGTCTTCATTTATTATTGGCACAAAAAGGAAATTCCGCTAATTTCGATTATCTACAGGCTATCGTTGCCGATGAATGGCATGAGTTATTAGGCAGTAAGCGAGGCGTACAAACAGAGCTAGCCATCAGCAGAATTAAAGGGATTTTGAACGAAAGACATCCGGAAAGGCTTTTAAGAATATGGGGTATTTCTGCAACTATAGGTAATATGCAACAGGCAATGGATGTTTTAGTGCCCTATAAGGAACTTCTAAAAATAATCATCAAAGCAGATATAAAGAAGAAAATTGACATCAGGTCTATCCTGCCAGACCACATTGATATGTTGCCCTGGGCTGGTCATTTGGGGCATAAATTAGCCCATAAACTCTTGCCTATCATTCATAAAAGTAAAACCACTTTGATATTTACCAATACCAGGGGGCAGGCAGAACTATGGTATCAAAATCTACTTGGCCTGGATGAAAACCTTGCCGGTTTAATTGCTATCCACCATGGATCAATAGATTTCGAATTGCGCAACTGGATCGAAGACTCCTTACACTCCGGATTGTTAAAAGCCGTCATCAGCACTTCCTCTTTAGACTTAGGTGTTGACTTTAAACCTGTGGATACCGTAGTTCAAATAGGATCTCCAAAGGGTGTAGCCAGATTTTTACAACGTGCCGGACGCAGTGGCCACTCCCCTTTTGAAACTTCTCTGATCTATTTTCTGCCCACACATGCCTTAGAATTAGTAGAAGCAGCAGCAATAAAAGAAGCTGCAAAGAATCAGAATATAGAAAGTAGGGAGCCTGTGGTCATGGCTTTCGACACTTTGATACAATACCTAGTTACGCTAGCCGTAGGTGATGGTTTTAAGGAAGAAACCATTTATCAGGAAATAAAAAAAACCCATTGTTTCCAGGAAATATTGGCTGCAGAATGGCTTTGGATAATGCAATTTATATCTACTGGAGGCGATAGTTTAACAGCTTATTCAGAGTTTAGAAAGGTTGTAAATACTAATGGACTGTGGAAGGTGGAAAGTAAACAAATTGCCTTGCGCCACAGGCTGCATATTGGCACCATTGTGAGTGATGCCATGCTTAAAGTAAAATTCCTGACCGGCGGTTATATTGGGATGCTAGAAGAATCTTTCCTCGCAAAAATAAAACCCGGTAATAGCTTTACGCTTGCGGGTAAGATACTGGAATTTGTAATGTTGAAGGATATGACGGTATTAGTACGTAAAAGCAAACTGAAAAATGCCATTACCCCAAGTTGGTTAGGAGGCAGAATTTCTCTTTCAGCAAACCTTGGCAGTGTTTTAAGGGAGAAATACAACGATACCCTGAACCCTGAACAAGAAGATGAAGAATTAAGGCTCATCCGACCTTTATTTGAAAGACAAGCGGAGGTATCTCACGTACCTAAAAATGATGAATTTTTAATTGAACTGATCCATACACGCGATGGTTATCACCTTTTTGCTTATCCCTTTGAGGGAAGACTTGTACATGAAATTATGGCGGCGCTGATTGCTTACAGAATTGCCCGCAAAAACCCTATTAGTTTTTCTATTGCCATGAACGACTATGGCTTCGAACTGTTAAGCGAACAACCCATACCAATTAATGAAAAGGAGTTAAAGTTACTTTTTAGTCCTCAGAACCTTACAGATGATATTGTTGCCAGCATCAATGCCACAGAAATGGCTAAGCGCAAATTTAGAGATATTGCCTGCATTTCTGGCTTAGTATTTCAAGGCTATCCAGGTAAATACATCAAAAACAAACATTTACAATCCTCATCGGGTTTATTTTTTAATGTTTTTAGTGATTATGACAAACATAACTTATTATTGCGACAAGCTTTCGATGAAGCTTTTTATCAGCAAATAGAAGAACCACGACTAGCGGCAGCACTTAACCGGATACAATCCAGCAAAATTGTTATCATCAAAACAAACACCTATACCCCACTTTGTTTCCCAATTAAGGTAGACAGTTTGCGTGAAAATATGAGTACAGAAGAACTTGGGAAAAGGATACAAAGAATGACTGCCGAAGCAGAAAAAAAACCAAAAAAAAAGAATGACCATACAATTTAAAGGAGAAGAATTGTTATTATGTAAGGAAAGAGCAATCTATTGGGCGGCAAAAAAAATGCTGATCATCAGTGACCTTCATATTGGAAAAGCCGCCTTTTTCAGAAAACAGGGCATACCAGTGCCACTAAATATTAGCCAAACCGACCTTAAAAACCTAAACCTACTTTTGCAAACCTATCCTACTGATGTTCTTTTAATTACAGGAGATATGTTCCATAATTACATGAACCAGGAAGTGGAAGATTTCAGGCTTTGGCGAGCAGGCTATCCGCAATTAAGCATCCAACTGGTCAAAGGTAACCACGACGGCCTTAAAGCTATAGACTACCAGAATTTAAATATAGCGACCTTTGACAAGGAACTATTAAATGCCCCCTTTCGTTTCATCCATGATCAGCCAAAAGAAGCAGATCAATATTATAGTTTAACAGGACATATACACCCCGGTATAACCATTTTTGGCAAAGCAAGACAACAATTAAGGTTCCCTTGTTTTTACTTTGGAAAAAGCTACGCCATTTTACCTGCTTTCAGCCAATTTACCGGTATAAGCATGGTGAAACCACAACAAGGTGATCGGATTTTCGCCATTACTCCAGTAAGTGTGTTAGAAGTTTAAATATCCATTGTCTTCAATAACATTTCAACTACGGTTTGGTCTGTTTTAAAGGTAACATCATCAATTTTTAAATCCTTTAGCGGTATCCAACGGAAGGACTGTTTACTGTTTTCTTTAAAATCAAATACATCCGTTTGGAAGGTTAAATTTAAAGGATGCACCGCTCTTACAAAGTAATAAATACTGATCACCTGGCTGTCATTAAAAGAAGATTGTTCATAGAAATCGGTAGTATAAAAATGTGACAGCACTTCTATTTCAGCTTCACACTCTTCCATAAATTCTCTTATCAATGCTTCCCTTAGACCTTCACCAAGCTCCAGTCCACCACCAGGAAACTTACTGAAGTTCCGATTTTCTGCTTGTTCATCACTAATTAATAAACCTTTGTGCGGATCAATCAATAACCCATAAACCCTTACGTTAAAATAACTCATCACTCAAAATGTTTTTTGTTTTTTGTAGCATTCTCAATCGACCATACAATCTCTCCGTTAAAATCCTCCTGCCTAACCGGGCAGTCCTTCATCTTGCAATAATGGCAACACTCAGGCAAACAAGGATCTGCATGTATAAATAATTCTGTAGTTCTTCCTTTTTTATAGTTGATCAAAGCGTCAATTGCAGAGATTTGTTTGTGCACCTGATTGAGATCCAAATAGTAAGGAAAAGTAAAGTGACAATCAATATGCAAATCGGCCCCATATTGTTGTGCACGAAGGTTATGTACATCTATCCAGGAATCTTGTCTGTTATCCTGCAAAATTGCCACAATATCTTTCACCAGGTCGGTATTACTTTCATCCATTAAGCCGCCAATAGATTTTCTGGTCAGGCGGTAACCATTATAAACAATATAAAAACCGAGCGAAATAGAAATCACCCCATCTAACCAATAAATTTCAGTAAAGTAAATTAGCATTACCCCAATCACCAATCCGCCACTCGTGATGGCGTCCACTAATAAATGCTTCCCATCAGCCTCCAGCGTCATGGAATGATGTTTCTTACCTTCATTAATTAAAAAATACCCAATAAACAAATTTACTAGGCCGGTAGCTCCAATAATTAGGGCACCTTCAAAAAGCTGTTTAATAACCCCCGGATAAACCAAGTCATAAGTAGCTTTACCGATAATGATAATTCCAGCAATCCCGATAAGCACCCCTTCCACAAAGGCAGAAAAAAATTCAACCTTCCCATGGCCATAAGGATGATTTTCATCTTTAGGAAGCATGGTGAGGTAAATGCTATAAAACGCAAAGCTACTGGCTAATACATTGACAATACTTTCTGCTGCATCTGTAAGAATTGCGTTTGAATTGGTGATGAAAAATGCCGTGAATTTAGCCAGCATAAGGATAATGCTGACGGATAGGGAAATAATTATTGCTTTTTTCTTAGGATTCAAAGTTTATAAATTAGCGTACAAAAATAGGATTTCGTAGTTAAAGTCTATTAAAAAAGTGTTTTTTTTAGTTTAAAATTCCGTTAGGTTTATATATTTGCTAACTGACAAAGTTATATTTTGCTATTAGACCAATTATTATGACATTTTTATCCCAAAGAATCAATAACCTTTCAGAATCGCAGACCATTAAAATGGCCAAATTAGCTAGAGAACTATCCGCAAAAGGGGTAGATGTGATTAACCTTAGCTTCGGTGAACCAGACTTTTTTACGCCTCAACATGTTAAGGAAGCAGGTAAGCAAGCTATAGATGACAATTACTCTTACTATACCCCAGTATCGGGATATCCAGAATTAAGAAAAGCAATTGCAGAAAAGTTATTAAAGGAAAATGGACTTACCTATAATTTTGACCAGATTGTTGTTTCTACAGGAGCTAAGCAATCCTTAGCGAATGCTATATTGTGCCTGGTTAACCCTGGTGACGAGGTAATTGTGCCTACTCCTTATTGGGTTTCTTATTCAGAAATGATTAAACTTGCTGAAGGCGAAACAGTTTTCGTTGATGCTACTGTTGAACAGAATTTCAAAATTACTGCCGAACAATTAGAGGCAGCAATTACGCCGAAAACAAAGTTATTTATGTTCTCCTCCCCTTGTAACCCTACAGGTTCGGTTTACAGCAAAGAGGAACTGGCATCTTTAGCAGCGGTATTCGAAAAATACCCTAACATCTACATCTTATCAGATGAAATTTATGAGCACATTAACTTTGTAGGAGCACACACTTCTATCGCTTCTTTTGATGCCATTAAAGACCGTGTGGTTGTCATCAATGGCTTCTCTAAATCATACGCTATGACTGGCTGGAGAGTTGGTTACATGGCAGCAAATAAAGAAATTGCTAATGCCTGCGATAAATTACAAGGACAAATTACTTCGGGTACTTGTTCTATAGCGCAAAGAGCAGCTTTAAAAGCTTACCAGGATGGTTTAGATACTGTTTTAGAAATGGTAGCAGAATTTAAAAGTCGCAGGGACATTGTTTACAGTCTTTTAAAAGAGATTCCAGGCATTAAAGTTAACCTTCCTGATGGTGCATTTTACTTCTTCCCTGAGGTGAAATCCTTTTTCGGAAAAAGTGCAGACGGAAAGACGATCAACACTGCCGAAGACCTTTCTTTGTACTTGTTAGATGAAGCGCATGTTTCTACGGTAACAGGTGAGGCGTTTGGAAATGCAGAGTGTATCCGTATTTCTTATGCCGCAGCCGAAAATACTTTAAGAGATGCTGTTTTCAGGATCGCTAAAGCGTTAGCTAAATTGAACTAAAAGCTTATCAAGCTATATTAAAAAAACGAGGTTGCATCATTGTCAAAATGAGCAGCCTCGTTTTTTTATGTCTTTTTTTTTGGGTGGTTTTAAAGGTTTTCATTCCAGGTTAACTACTTTTCGATTCCGTATAGTATGTTAAAAGTCAAATTTAGATTGCCAGGTCGTTGGTAGGTCATTTGTAGGTCGTTGGTAGGTCCTTTGTAGGTCTAAATGACCTGCAAAGGACCTACCAAGGATAAGGGAAAGATAGGGCAATTGTTAAACTTTACCATTTATTCCTCTAACCTCTTTTAACTTCATAATCATCTGTTGTGCGTCAGTTTTTATCCAGTTGTCATATTCGTGGATTGCTTTTAACCTTAATTCCTCGGTTATATAACCCTCTTCAACTATTTGTTTTAAGTTGGCTACTTTCGACCATATTCCAATTCTTTCTACAAAATTATGATCTCCAATTTTATAAACTTCATCAGATTGATAACTTTCAATCGAATTGAAGCCCACTTCAGTTAAATAGCCGGCTAAATCATCAGCAATATGATTATTCATTCCTGCATCAGATCTCCATTTTAAAAAGGCAGCATAAAACACCTGCATGCTTTTTGGTGGTTCTGGTGTCCATTCTAATTTTTCATGATTATAATCAAGAATAGAAATTTGACCGCCTGGTTTCAACAAGGTTTTCATTTTTTTTAAGGCATCCTGTGGGTTGCTTAGCCATTGCAAAGTTCGGGCAGAAACAATCAAATCAAATTTAATATCCGATTGATAGTTGAAAATATCGCTATGAAGGAGTTCTAAATTGGGTGTCTGGCAATAACTTACCTTTCCGCTTGCAATAAACTTTTCAGTATTGTCTATACCGGTTACACGACCCTCAACACCAACGAGCTTTGCGATTCCATTTGATATCGCTCCAGTTCCGCACCCTACATCCAATACTTGTAATCCTTCCTTTAAAATTGGAATTAAGGTAGCGTAATCAACCTCAACACTACGGCTATCAAATGTTTTATTCGTGCTTTGATGATCACGATTAATTTTTTTATTAATTTTTTGATACATCTCTAAAAGTAAGCTTTAAATCAGTTTCTAAGACCTGATGGCTTCTACAGGGTCTAATCGTGAAGCTGCATATGCGGGCCAGAATCCTGATATAGCCCCAATTATTACAGAAATACTGATCCCGGTAATAACATTATTCATATCCAGGATAATTTTTACATCCATGGCATAGGTAAACACCAACGTAATCAGGTATACTAATAATAAGCCCAAAGCCCCACCAAGAATACATAAAGCAATAGCCTCAAACATAAATTGCAGGAGGATAAAATAATTCTTGGCTCCAAGAGATTTCTGGATTCCAATAATATTAGTCCGCTCCTTTACAGAAACAAACATAATATTAGCTATACCAAAACCACCAACTAATATAGAAAAGCCACCAATAACCCAGCCAGCGATGTTTACCATATTAAACATAACATCTAACTGGTTAGAAAGTAAGGTAGCCTTGTTTAAAGAAAAATCATCTTCAGCACCTGGTTTTAAGCGATGTATAGAACGCATTACACCTACCAATTCGCTTTCTACTTCTTCCAGGCTTACATTTTCATTACCTCTAACGGTAATTGAAGGACCATAATTTTCATTCTCTACGTCAAATAATCCTTTAGCAAGATTTAAAGGAATCAAAATATTCTTATCCTGCGACATACCCAGCATGTCTTCACCTTCCTTTTTAAACACCCCAACAACAGTTAACCTTCTGCCCATTACTTTGATCTGTTTTCCTGCCGCTGGCTCCTCATTAAATAGACCTTCGGCAATATCCGCACCCATTATCACCAATGGAGCACCAGATTTACCTTCGCTTTCAGTAAAATAACGGCCCTCCTTAAAATCAAGGTTCCAGGTTTTATTGAAATCTTGAGATCCGGCGTTTAAACTCACATTTTCTACGGAGTTACTCCTATATTTAACCGTTCGATTACTGGCAGATGCCTCAAAAGATATCCCTTTCACATTATCTAAACGTTCCTGTAAAGCTTCGAAATCCCTTATACTTGGCTCAGGTCTATTTACATATTTCCACCATGGAAAATTACCACCAAAAACCCATGGCCATTTCTGCACAAAGATGGTGTTAGAGCCAAGTTTATCCACGCTGGACTGGAGCTTATTTCTAAGGGTATCAACAGCTGAGAAAACAGAAATAATGGTAAAAATACCGATGGTGATGCCCAATAAAGAGAGCATAGTGCGCAGTTTATTCTGGCGCAACGCATCGGCTGCGAACCAAAAACTTTCGGCTATAAGTCTAAAGATCATCATAATTAGTGTTTAGACCAAAACTACTTAAAAAGGTTACAGATGAGATTGGTATTTTTAATAAAATTTATCTGTTCAGGCACAATTGAAGGACTTCAAATCATTATTTATTAATTAGGAAATTATTTCGTAAATTTGCAACTTTAATTATTACATCGAAAAACATGAAGTTATCTCAATTTAAATTTAATTTACCTGAATCATTAATTGCCAATACACCTTCAGACCAACGTGACGAATCCCGTCTAATGGTTTTACATAAGGACAGCGGCAAAATTGAGCATAAAATATTTAAAGATGTTTTAAGCTATTTTGATGATCAGGATGTAATGATCTTAAACAACACCAAGGTTTTTCCTGCCCGTTTGTATGGTAATAAAGAAAAAACAGGTGCCACAATTGAAGTGTTTTTACTACGCGAATTAAATAAAGAATTACGTTTATGGGATGTACTAGTAGATCCTGCACGTAAAATTCGTGTTGGAAATAAATTATATTTCGGAGATGATGACCTATTAGTAGCAGAGGTAGTTGACAATACGACTTCCAGAGGACGCACCATTCGCTTCTTATTTGATGGAACTGATGAAGAATTTAGAAAAAATATTGAAATATTAGGAGAAACACCACTTCCAAAATATATTAACCGTAAAGCTACTGCACAGGATAAAGAACGTTACCAAACCATTTTTGCAAAACATGAAGGGGCTGTTGCTGCTCCAACTGCCGGCTTACATTTTAGTAGGGAGTTAATGAAAAGATTAGAGCTTAAAGGAATTAATTTTGCTGAGATTACCTTACACATTGGCCTGGGCACTTTTAGATCGGTGGAAGTTGAAGATTTAACTAAGCACAAAATGGACTCTGAACAGTTTATTATTGAGGCTATAGATGCTGCCTTAGTAAACAAAGCTTTAGAAGAAAAAAGAAAAATTTGTGCTGTTGGAACTACCTCCATGCGCGCCATAGAATCTGCTGTTTCATCTGGAAGGTTATTAAAACCGGCAAACGATTGGACTAGCAAATTCATTTTCCCTCCTTATGAGTTTAGTATAGCTAATTCAATGATCACAAACTTTCACACACCAGAGTCTACTTTATTGATGATGGTTAGTGCCTTTGGTGGTTATGATTATGTTAGACATGCTTATGAAGTGGCCTTAAAAGAAAAATATCGCTTTTACAGTTATGGCGATGCGATGTTGATTATCTAATAACAGCAAATCATTAAAATAAATAGGAGATTTAACCTTGGTTAGATCTCCTATTTTTGTATCTATACTATTCCAATTTTAATAAGAGGTAAATTCATAGCTGATGAAATATTATGCAATTATAGTTGCCGGGGGTTCGGGTACCAGGATGCAAACCACACAGGCGAAACAGTTTTTACTGCTGGAAGGCTTGCCAATACTGATGCATACCCTAAAAGCATTTCACGATTGTATACTAATGCCACAAATATTGTTGGTTTTAAATATACACCAACACCAATATTGGGAAGAATTGTGTACAAAATATAATTTCACTGTCCCACATGAAGTCATTAAAGGTGGTCAGGAAAGGTTTCATTCTGTAAAGAATGCGTTAAAAATGATCAAAGGAAATGGGATTGTTGCTGTTCACGATGCCGTTAGGCCGCTAATTTCTGCTGCATTGATAGAAAAATCTTTCCATGCAGCTGCAGAGAAGGGGAATGCGGTAGCGGGTATTCATCCTACGGATTCGGTAAGGATAGCAGAGAACAGCAGCAATAGGACATTAAACAGAGACTTGGTATACTTGATACAAACACCTCAGACGTTTCAATCAGCGCAGTTAAAAAAGGCTTACCAACAACCTTTCCGCAATGAATATACAGACGACGCTTCGGTTGTGGGGCATGCAGGTTATGAGATCAACATCATTGAGGGGGAACGGGACAATTTAAAGATCACTTATCCGCTTGATTTAACATTTGCTTCAATACTAATGAAAAAGGGCTCCTGAAACCAAGAGCCCTTTATATTAAGCAGCGCGGTTAATTACTTTTAAGATGATCGCAATAACTGCAATGACCAATAAAATATGAATTAATCCACCTACGTTACCAAATCCTTGAAAGAAAAAGCCAATAATCCATAGTATTACCAATACCACGGCGACTAAATAAAGTAAATTTCCCATAATTTTAATTTCTGTTAAAAGTTGTTAATTAAATATTTGAATAAGCTTAAATCGCTTCCCTGACATTTCACAAACAATCTTCGTTCCAAAAATTAAAAGCCCCGTTGTGCGGGGCTTTTAATGGGTTAATTAATATTCGTCTTCATTAAAGAAGAAATCATCTTTTGTAGGATAATCTGGCCATATTTCTTCAATTGTTTCATATGGCTCGCCATCATCTTCAAGGGCTTGCAAATTCTCAATCACCTCAACAGGGGCGCCTGATCTTATGCCGTAATCAATTAATTCGTCTTTTGTTGCAGGCCATGGAGCGTCTTCCAAATGCGATGCGAGTTCTAATGTCCAATACATATCTTATACTATTAATTATTCTTTTTTATTTCCGCAAAAGTATATTAAAAAACTTGATGAAAACAAAATTATTTATAATTTATTAAATCCGGGGAATCCAGATATTTTCTTCTGTTTTAGCGTCCAAATTTAACATTCTTCCCAAAACAAATAAATAATCACTTAATCTGTTTAAATACACCGTCATTTTTTCGTCAACAAAACTTTCATCGGCCAAATGAAAGGTTAATCTTTCGGCTCTTCTGCAAATACATCGGGCCACATGACAGAAGGAAACGACTGTATTTCCACCTGGAAGGATGAAATGAGTCAGTTCTGGCAAAACCTCATTCATCCTATCCATTTCTTTTTCTAAGCGTTCAATATCTGCTTCATGGAGATCTGGGATTTTCATTCTGGATTTTTCAGGATCTGAGGCTAGTGCAGCACCAATGGTAAAAAGCCGATCCTGAATCTCTTTTAAAAACTCCTGGTGATGCGTTTTGATGTCTTGACAACGGATAAGTCCGATGTAGGAATTGAGCTCATCAACAGTACCGTAACACTCAATACGGAGATGGAATTTAGGTACGCGTGTTCCTCCAATAAGAGAGGTTAGGCCCTTATCACCTGTTTTGGTATAAATCTTCATTTCTTAAGCTTTTTTATGTTTAGCCAGTAGTTTCAAAGTCATCTCCTTTTTCCTGCAATACACTTATTGCGGGTGATACTGTTTTGATGTCAGTATTTAGAAAATCATTTTCAATTAAGCCATCCCTCATCCGCACAATACGATGCGCATGTTGAGCAATATCTTCCTCATGGGTAACTAATATAATGGTATTTCCTTTAGCGTGAATCTCTTCCAGCAATCCCATAATTTCGATGGATGTTTTAGTATCCAGGTTACCCGTTGGCTCATCGGCCAGAATTATCGAAGGATTATTAATTAAAGCTCGAGCCACAGCCACACGTTGTCGTTGACCCCCAGATAATTCATTCGGCTTATGGGTTATACGATTACCTAAACCCACATTTCCCAATGCTGTCTGTGCTCTTTTTTCCCGGTCTGCTTTGTTTACACCGGCATAGATCAATGGTAAAGCCACATTGTCTAGAGATGTTGACCTGGGTAAAAGATTAAACGTTTGGAATACAAAACCAATTTCTTTATTCCGTACTTCGGCAAGGTCATTGTCAGTCATGCGACTTACATCAATACCATTAAGAATATATTCTCCTTTGGTAGGTGTATCTAAACAGCCAAGAATATTCATCAAAGTTGACTTACCAGATCCGGATGGCCCCATTAAAGCCACAAATTCACCTTTGTTAATATGTAGGGTAACAGACTTTAAAGCATGAATCACTTCTGTTCCTATTACATATTTTCGGCCTATATCTTTAATTTGAATTAATGGTTCTTCCATTTCTTTTTATATTTAGACCCTAATGATGGGCATAATGTTACAGGGTGGTTATTTTTCTATGATTTTAGGAACCATAAAAAATGCTTCATTGTGTTTTGAGGCATTCATGAGGCCTTGTTCAATCGTTATCTCTTGTTTAACCACATCTTCCCGAAAAACATTTACATCAGGATTTAAGTAAACCAGCGGTTCTACACCCTCGGTATCCAGTTCATTCAACTGCTCCATAAAGGTAAGTATTTTGCTCATCTCTACGATCAGCTCGTCTACTTCTTCTTCCTTAACTGCTATATGGGCAAGATCGGCAACTTTATGTATGGTTTTTTTATCTATGTTCATTTTGTAACAAGTTTACTATTTATTAAATCAAACACCTTTTCCCTTAACAGATCAGTGTCTAACAGGGTCAGTTCATTTGTTAAAATCGGTTTGTGAATGTAAATATCGCAAATCCCCGGACTACTTCCATACTTATTGCCATCATCCCACATCTTTTTCCACACATCACACATAGAAACGGGTACCACGCTAACCTTTTTATCAATGGCCAAACGAAAGGGGCCATTTTTAAATGGTAAAAGTAATGGCGGATATCCCTCTCCTTCAATGCCTCCTTCGGGGAAAATGATAAGACTCCTACCCTCATCGAGGTTATTGCCAGCTTTTTTAAATGCTCGAAATGCAGCTATGCGATGGTTTCTATTAACGGGAATATCTATTGTGTTAAAAAAAAGTTTTAATACCGGGTTTTTCAATAACTCTGCCTTACCCATAAAATGAAACTTGCCTTTTGCCAGAATACAAAATATCATGATATCAAGGTTGGAACTGTGATTAGCGCAATAAATATAGGTCTGGTCCTTTGAAAGCGCAGCTTCGTAAGTCAACCTAAAAAAAATGCCGCTGAACATACTGCAACATAAACTATTTAGCCTGCGCAGCTTGTTTAACATACCATACCATTTTGGGCGACTGGCAGCAACGAAGTAAAAAGGATAAAAAAGCACAAAGAAAATGATGATTACAAAAATTACATAAGTCCGGTGTATGTGTCTTAATCGCTTAATCATTCCTTTCAAAAATACTAAAAAATGGGAGATGCATGTAAAATTACCATTCCAAATCATTTTTTTATTAATTTCGGCCTTATGAAAGAAACGGTTGTTAGTGGAATACGTCCAACAGGGAAATTGCATCTCGGAAATTATTTTGGTGCAGTTAGTAATTTTGTGAAAATGCAGCATGAATATAATTGCTACTTTTTTATTGCCGATCTTCATTCCCTTACCACCCACCCTACACCACACGATTTAAATAGTTACGTAAAACATGTGATGGTCGAATACCTGGCATGTGGTATTGACCCGGAGGCTGCAACCTTATATGTGCAATCGGATGTGCCTGAAGTTGCGGAACTTTATTTATATTTAAATATGAATGCTTACTTGGGTGAACTGGAACGAAGTGCTTCTTTCAAAGATAAAATCCGTTCACACCCCGACAATGTTAATGCAGGATTATTGACCTATCCAACTTTAATGGCTGCAGATATTTTGATACACCATGCTACTAAAGTACCTGTAGGTAAAGACCAGGAACAACATTTAGAAATGACACGTACCTTCGGAAGCCGTTTCAACAGACTATATAACAAAGATTATTTTTCGGAAGCTTACGCTTTCAGCTATTCTGATAAACTGGTGAAAGTTCCTGGTTTAGATGGAAAAGGAAAAATGGGTAAATCTGAAGGTGATGCCAATTGCATCTATTTATCGGATTCCCCAGCGATTATCCGTAAAAAAGTTTCTCGTGCAGTAACCGACGGCGGACCAACAGAAGAGCATCAGGCAAAACCAGAAGCTATTCAAAACCTTTTTGACCTGATGAAAATTGTTTCCAGTAAAGACACATTGGCGCATTTCGATGAGCTGTATAATAAAATGGCCATTCGTTATGGTGACTTCAAAAAACAACTGGCAGAAGACATGATCATTTCTAATGCACCTATTTTAGAACGCATAGAAGGGATATCAAGAGATACAGCATATTTGCGGAAAGTTGCCGCAAATGGCGCTGAAAAAGCAAGAGAAAGTGCTCAAAAAACAATAAAAGAAGTAAGGGAATTAATTGGTTTTAAACCATTTTAGAAGATGCATATAGCAATAGTTGGGAATATCGGCGCAGGAAAAACTACTTTAACTAGTCTGTTAGCGAAAAATTATGGTTGGGACCCTTTATACGAGTCAGTAGAAAACAACCCTTACTTGGAAGATTTTTATGGAGACATGAAAAGATGGAGTTTTAATTTACAAATTTATTTCTTAAATAGCCGCTTCCACCAAATCGTTGAAATTGAAAAACTTAAAAGAAATGTAATCCAGGACAGGACAATATATGAAGATGCACACATATTTGCCGAAAACCTTCATGATATGGGTTTAATGACCTCCAGAGATCACGAAAATTACCGGGCAATATTTGATAATATCACCTCTTTTATTAAACCTCCAGACTTGTTGGTCTACCTTAGGGCTTCTGTACCAACATTGGTTAACAATATCCAACGCCGTGGAAGAGAATATGAAGCAGGTATTCGCATCGATTACTTATCAAAGTTGAATGAAAAATACGAAGAATGGATAAAAGGCTACCAGCTAGGTAAATTATTGATTCTCGACAAAGACAAACTGGATTTCAGCAACAACCCTGAAGATTTGGGCACAATTATACAATCCATAGAAGCTGAAATTAACGGTCTTTTTTAAATGAAAACAATTGGCATTATTCCATCCAGATATGAATCAACCCGTTTTCCGGGTAAACCACTGATACAAATTGGTGGAAAAAGCATGATCAGAAGAGTTTATGAACAGGCATTAAAGTCTAAAGTGCTTGACGATGTAGTTGTAGCTACAGACGACCAGCGGATAGTAGATGAGGTTAAAAGCTTTGGTGGTAAGTTTGTATTAACAGCTAGTCATCACCAAAGTGGTACAGACCGTTGTGCAGAAGTAATTGCTAAACTGCCTCAATTTGACACCGTAATTAACATACAAGGTGATGAGCCTTTTATAGATCCTGAACAAATAGACCTCATTGCAAAGTGTTTTGAGGATAGCCATGTACAATTGGCAACACTTGTTAAAGCAATTTCTTCTAATGAAGAGCTTTTTAATAAAAACATTCCAAAAGTAATATTGAATACGCTAGGTGAAGCCATTTATTTTAGTCGCCAAACCATTCCATACCTTAGAAATGTAAATGAGAAAGACTGGTTGGGTGCATATCCTTTTTATAAGCATATTGGTATTTACGGCTACACCACCAAAACACTGTTAGCAATAACAAAACTTCAACCATCAGGTTTAGAGCTTGCAGAAAACCTGGAGCAATTGCGATGGCTTGAAAATGGATATAAAATTAAAACTAAAATAACTAAATTCGAAACGCTGGCCATTGATACGCCAGATGATTTAAAAAGGTTATTTTAAAATAGCCCTTTATTAGCGTCTATTTTTCAGCTATTGCCTATGAAATATATTATACTTAATTTAATTATACTGGCATTTTTTCTGTCTTCTTGCAACAACAAATCAGAAAAACAACTCATTAATTCAGGTGAACTGATCAAAACATCAACAGCGTTTTTTAGTGACTCTTTCAGGGCGGATACTTTTAAGGTTGTTTTAAAAGGAAAAGAGCCTAAAAAAATGCTGCTAACATTTAATATTATCACTGCTGAGGGGATAGAAATATATAAGAAAGTATTTAAAGCAAGAGATTTAATACACAATTACAAGGAAACAGTTGACCTTAGAAAGAAAAATAAACAGCAAAGTTTTATAACCGGGGAATTCGATTTCTTCCTGGACGAAGAGAACTTTTTATGGCCAGCCATTACATCAGATCAGAAACCTGATCAACATTCACCAGATAAATATTTTTTCAAGGAATTGCAGGACAGTCAATTGAATGGCTTTAAATATAGAATAAGTAAAGAAACCAAGGTTTATATTGCCTGGTCTGCAAAAGAACGACGAGTGAAAGTGTATTATTACTGTTGTTAAGTAAAAATTAAACTACTTGATTTACAGATATATAAATGAAAATATCACAATTGTTATGGAAATGTCAAAATATCTTCTTAACATTATAAAAGCAATCAGATAACATATAACGTAGTAAGTACTTAAACCTGCATATTCTAACCAAATATATATAAAAAGAGCGCCTGGAGTATTTCCAGGCCTTTTTTTTTAACTAAAAAGCAGGTTTAACCCTTTTGGTCTATGTGTTGGTTTTAAATGGGATGAGCATAGATATTGCGGTTTATACCAGAAAATCTGACGCAATTATACCGCGCTAAGCCTCAGAATAAATCATGTTAAAACTCTTACTTGTGTTTTAAAACCTTATAAATTTCAAAAAGACAAGGCGAGTATCCATTTAAATGCTAACTTTGTATCCCGTACAAAAAGGTTAAGATAAGCTGCAAAAAGGCGGTTCTTTCAAAAAAAACACAAACACATGACTAAGTATATTTTTGTTACGGGCGGTGTAACTTCCTCTTTAGGAAAGGGCATCATCTCCGCTTCATTGGCCAAACTTTTACAAGCAAGAGGCTACCGGGTAACTATTCAGAAATTCGACCCTTATATTAATATTGATCCGGGCACCCTGAATCCTTATGAACATGGTGAATGCTATGTAACCGAAGATGGGGCAGAAACCGATTTAGACTTAGGTCACTACGAGCGTTTCTTAAATGTACCAACCTCACAAGCAAATAACATCACCACTGGTCGTATTTACCAGAATGTAATCAATAAAGAACGCCAGGGTGAATATTTAGGGAAAACGGTGCAAGTTGTTCCACATATTACGGATGAGATTAAACGCAACATGCGCATCCTTGGTGATAGTGGTAAATATGACATCGTTATTACTGAACTTGGTGGTACTGTTGGTGACATTGAATCGTTACCATTTATTGAAGCTGTACGTCAGTTTAAATGGGAAGAGGGCGCTAACAATGCTATCGTAATACACCTTACCTTAATTCCTTTCTTAGCAGCTGCAGGTGAGTTAAAGACAAAACCTACTCAACATTCTGTAAAAACATTATTGGAATACGGTATACAACCAGACATCCTGGTTTGTCGTACGGAGCATCACCTCACCCTTGATATCCGCAAAAAAATAGCCTTGTTTTGCAATGTTAATATCAATGCAGTAATCGAATCTATCGATGCTTCCTCAATTTACAGCGTGCCTTTATTAATGATGAAGGAACAATTGGATAAGACGGTTTTAAGCAAACTTAAACTTCCTCAGAAAAATGAGCCCGACATGGAAAGCTGGAAAGATTTTTTAGGTCGCCTAAAAAATCCAACTGCAGAAGTGAAAATTGGATTGGTTGGAAAATATGTAGAACTTCCGGATGCTTATAAATCCATTAGCGAAGCATTTATCCATGCAGGCGCTAAAAACGAATGTAAAGTTAGATTAGAATTCATTCACTCCGAGGGTATTTACCCTGATAATGTAAAAGAAAAACTAAGTCATTTAGATGCCGTTTTGGTTGCTCCTGGATTTGGAAGCCGCGGAATAGAGGGGAAAATTGACACAATCAAATTTGCAAGAGAAATGGAATTACCTTTTTTTGGTATTTGCTTAGGAATGCAATGTGCGGTCATTGAATTTGGCAGAAACGTATTGGGTTTAAAAACAGCAAATACGACGGAAATTGATGAGCATACTGAATTTCCAGTTATTAATATGATGGAAGAGCAAAAACTGGTCACCAATAAAGGGGGTACCATGCGATTGGGTTCTTATCCATGCGACTTAAAAAAGGGAACAAAAGCTTTTTCAGCTTATGGAAAAAGCCATATTACCGAAAGACACAGACATCGTTACGAATTCAATAATGCTTATTTAAAGCAATATGAAGAAGCTGGAATGATTGCTTCTGGAGTCAATCCAGACAGTAATTTGGTGGAGATAATAGAACTAAAAAACCATGCATTTTTTGTTGGGGCACAATTTCATCCAGAATTAAAATCAACAGTTGCTAATCCTCACCCACTTTTTGTTAAATTTGTCGCCGCTGCGATGGAGTATGCGAAGAAAAAACAAACAAATAAGCGTTTAAACACTAATAATGGATAGAAATACATTTACAGGGCTGTTCCTGATCATGATCGTTTTAGCAGGTTCTTTTTACTTTTTTAAGCCAAGTGAAGCCGAATTAAAGAAAGAACAACAAAGGATCACCGCTGATTCAGCAAGAAAAGCCGGTGTTATGCCAGCAAATATTACCACACCGCTTCCCGCTGCTGCACCAGTGCTAGATTCTGTTGCCTTAAAAGGCCCTTTTGGATCCAACATCACCGGTACAGTTACAACTAGTATATTAGAGAATGAAAAGTTAAAATTAACTTTTACTAATAAAGGTGGTAAAATTCTATCTGTTGAAGTAAAGGATGAAAAAACTTACAAAGGTAAACCTGTAGTTTTATTTCAAGGAGAGCAGAATAAATTTGGACTTGACCTGAATATAGGTGGTAAAATTGTAAGTACTAATGAACTCTATTTTAGTACAGCAAAAACCAGTGCTACTTCAGTAACCATGCGCGCTACTTATGGTGCGGGTAAATACATTGAGTTTTTATATGATTTAAAACCCAATAGCAATAATATTGATTTCAACATTAACGTAAATGGTTTAAATCAGGTTATACAAAACAATAGCCTTTCACTTAACTGGGAAACTGAATTATTAGAACAGGAAAAGTCTATTAAAAATGAACAGCGCTATTCTGCACCATATTATAAATATGCTTTAGAAACGCCAGATCATTTGGGTGTAGATAAAGATCACAAAGAAGAACTTAAAGACGGTAAAATTGAGTGGATTGCATTTAAACAGCATTTTTTCTCTGGTGTTTTAATTCCTAAAGATGGTTTTGAAAAAGGAAATCTTGAAGTAAAAGTTAGTACTGAACCTGGAAAAGTTAAATGGTATGCTGCCAATATGCAGTTGAAATTTAACCAGCTGGCTTCACAAAGCTATGATATGCAGTTTTATTTTGGTAACAACAAGTTCGCTGAATTAAAAAAGCAAGGTCATGAAATAGAGAAATTGGTAGAAATGGGTTACTGGCCTTTAAAATACATCAATAGATTCGTGGTGCTTCCGGTCTTTAACTTTCTTGAAGGCTTTGGCTGGAACTATGGCCTGATCATTTTGGTGCTAACCATTCTGTTAAAGCTGGTTCTTTCGCCATTAACTTATAAATCATACATATCAATGGCTAAAATGAGAATTTTAAAGCCTGAGATGGATGAAATTAAAGCTAAAGTTGGTGATGATAACCCCACTTTGTTACAGCAGGAATACTTAAAACTGTATAAACAAGTGGGCGTTAATCCACTTGGAGGCTGTTTGCCTATGGTGCTTCAATTACCTATAGTGATGGCCTTCTTCTTTTTCTTCCCGAATTTATTTGAATTAAGAGGCCAGTCTTTCTTGTGGATGCATGACCTTTCAACTTATGATGATTTCATTAAATTTGGTTTCACCATTCCATTTATTGGTGATCACTTAAGTTTAATGTGTATCCTGATGACGATATCCACCCTGATTTATACCTATTACAACAATCAGATATCAGGTGCTACCGGACAAATGAAATACATTGGGTACATTATGCCAATCATTTTCTTAGGGGTACTGAATGATTATCCTGCAGGTTTGAATTACTACTACTTCCTTGCCAATATGCTTACTTTCGGTCAGCAATTCTTAATCAAGAGCATGGTTAACGATGAAAAAATTCATAATACCCTAAAGGAAAATAAAGTTAAACCAAAAGAAGAAAAGAAAAAATCTAAGTTTCAGACTCGTTTAGATGATTACATGCGTCAACAACAACAAACAAAAACTCAGGAAAAAAAGAAAAAATAGGATTTAAAATTAAAATAATCCAAGAAAAAGGTGTCCTTCAAAAAGGCGCCTTTTTTTAGTTTAAAATGCTTGGATTATTGTATTTTTAGCGATCAATCTTTATCCAAATAACATTTTAAACACAATATGAAAAGAAAGCTAACCTTCTATTTCCTTTTATTCGCGAGCCTGAGTTATGCACAAAAGAAACCACTGGATCACAGTGTTTATGATTCATGGCAAAGTATTGGTTCTAAAACTTTAACTAATAATGGACAATGGGCGGCATTTATTGTTTTACCGCAAGAAGGGGATGCAAAGCTTTACTTTAATAACCTATTAAATAACACCAAAAAAGAAGTTCCCAGAGCTGATCAGGTTAAATTTAGCACCACCTCTAAATATGCAGCCTTTTTAATTAATCCTTTATTTAAAGATACCCGCCTGGAAAAAATCAAAAAGAAAAAAGCAGATGAACTCACCAAAGATAGTTTAGGTATACTCAACTTCACAACTTTAAATCTAACAAAAGTAGCAAGGGTAAAGTCTTTTAAATTCCCAGAACAAGGGAATGATTTAATTGCCTACCTGTTAGAAAAACCGATTGATACTGCAAAAAAAGCAAGAACTGCTGTCGAAGATAAAAAAGGTATAGAAGAAGGTACAGAATTGGTTTACAAAAACCTGATCACCGGCATAGAACGAAAGTTTAAAGCAGTAACCGAATATGAATTCAGTAAAAATGGAAAACAACTCGCCATTGCTTGCTCAGGATCCAAAAAAGATAAAAATGCACCTTTTGGTGTCTATCTTTTCGACACAGAAAAAGGTGCCTTAAAAACCCTTGTTTCGAAAAAAGGAAATTACAAAAATCTGGTTTTTGATGAAGAAGGTGAGCACTTGGCTTTCTTAGGAGAAAGCAATGCCGAGAAAGAAGAAATTAAAGATTTTAATGTCTATTATAATTCACTAACCCTGGATACCGCCCAAGTGTTGGTTGAAAATGATTTTCCAGGAATGCCTTCAAAATGGGGCGTAAGCGGTGATGGAAAATTAATGTTCAATAAAGATGGCGACAAACTATATTTTGGTATTGCGCCTTTAAAGAAAGCTAAAGACACTACTTTAGTGGAATTAGAAAATGCCAAACTAGATATTTGGGGTTACAAGGATGATTATTTACAACCTATGCAATTGAAAAATGCTGAAAAAGAAGCGAAGAAAAGCTATTTAACAAGTATTGATATTTTCAATAGTGATCCAAAGATCATTCCCTTAACAGACCTTAAATTACCTGAAGCAAGCCTTATTAATGAAGGAAATTCAGCCTTTGTGCTGGCTAATACAGATTTAGGAAACAGAATTGCCTTTCAATGGACTGGATCTATTAACCGTGATTATTACCTGGTAGATGTCAAAAATGGGCAGAGAAAGAAAATTATAACAAGTTTAGATGGCAATGCGGTAGCCTCCCCTGCAGGCAAATATGTGCTTTATTATGATAAAAAGATTGCTTTATGGTCTACCTATACCATTGCAACAGGTAAAATTACCGTGTTAAATAAAGACCTTAATGTAAAATTTTCTGATGAGGACAATGATGTCCCTGCTGATCCGTCCTCTTACGGTTTAGCTACATGGACAGCGGACGATAAAGAGGTCTTCATTTACGACCGTTACGACATTTGGTCTTTTTCTCCTGAAGGAAAATCTACACCAAAAAACATAACTAATGGCTATGGAAGGCTAAAAAACATTACTTTCCGTTATAATAGTTTAGATCCTGAAGAGCGATTTCTACCTAAAAAAGGATCAATTATTTTAACCGCATTGAATAACAACACAAAGGAAAATGGTTTTTTTAAAAAAAATATAAACGATAGCAAAAACCCTGAAATGGTAATGATGGGACCTTTCAAATATTCTGTTTTAACCAAAGCTAAAGATGCGGAACGTTACCTCTACGATAAAGGAAATTATAGCCAGTCGCCAAATGTTTATGCAACGGTTGACTTAAAAACCGAACTAAAATTAAGTGCCACCAATCCTCAGCAGCAAAACTACAACTGGGGAACTGCAGAACTGGTTAAATGGACAACACCAAAGGGCTTTAAATCAGAAGGCATCCTTTATAAACCAGAAAACTTCGACCCTAACAAGAAATATCCAATGATTGTTTATTTCTATGAAAAGTTAACAGATGGGTTGTTTAATTACCAGGCACCTGCCCCTACGCCATCGCGGTTAAACATTTCTTATTTTGTGAGCAATGGCTACCTGGTATTTGCACCCGATATCAGCTATGAAATAGGTTATCCAGGTAAATCAGCGATGGAATATATTAATTCTGGCGTAGAATACCTCAAGAAAAATAGCTGGGTAAATGGTGCTAAGATTGGTTTACAAGGACAAAGCTGGGGTGGTTATCAGGTAGCGTACCTGATAACCCAAACTAACATTTATGCTGCTGCATGGGCAGGTGCCCCGGTTGCCAACATGACTTCCGCTTACGGAGGTATCCGTTGGGCTTCAGGTATGAACAGGCAGTTCCAATATGAAAAAACCCAAAGCAGAATTGGGGCCACTTTATGGGAAAAACCTGAATTGTATATAGAGAACTCCCCATTATTTTATTTACCTAATGTAAATACGCCCTTAGCCATTATGGCTAATGATGCAGATGGTGCTGTACCCTGGTATCAAGGTATTGAGTTATTTACAGGATTGAAACGCCTTGGGAAACCATCCTGGCTACTGAATTATAATAATGAAGCACACAACCTGGTTTTGCGTCAAAACAAAAAAGACATACAGATTAGAGAACAACAGTTTTTCGACTATTACCTTAAAGATACCAAAGCTCCGGTATGGATGGTTGGAGGAATACCTGCTGCAGAAAAAGGTAGAACCTGGGGTTTTGAACTAACCAATGAAAAACCATAAATGAAGGCCACAACCTACTTTGAAAACTATGAAGATTTTAAAGAAACAGCTTTTAACAGCCGCTTTTTAAAACACAAAACGCTGATTAACTTACTCCAAAAGCTCCCGGCAGACTTTGAGCAAGAACCAATTGGAAAATCATTTGAAGGCCGGGAACTTCATTTAATTAAATGGGGACAGGGCTCCATAAAAATCTTCTTGTGGAGCCAGATGCATGGTGATGAAGCCACAGGAACGATGGCCTTGTTTGACTTGTTCAATTTCCTGCAAAACCCTAAATTTCAGTCTATCAGTAGCTTACTGGCAACAAAATGCACCTTGTATTTCCTGCCTATGGTTAACCCGGATGGTGCAGAAAAATTTAGCCGGAGAAATGCACAACTGATTGATATCAACCGGGATTACCATCAAACTACAACACCAGAGGCAGCAATTTTAAAAAAAACCAGAGATACTATAAAACCACATTTTGGATTTAACCTGCATGACCAATCTACCTTATGGAGTGTTAAAAAAACCGGCAAGCCTGCCACCCTATCCTATTTGGCGCCTGCATTTGATGAAAACCTTAGTCTGAACGAAGTACGTAAAAATGCGATGTTGGTTATTGGAGACATGTATCATACGCTTAACCATTTCTTACCACATCAAATTGGCTTATTTGATGAGGAACACGAACCAAGGGCATTCGGCGATAACTTTCAAGCGGCAGGCACCTCAACTATTTTAATCGAAGCAGGTGGTTTGCATCAGGATGAAGAAAAACAGGAGATCAGAAAATACTTCTTTCTTTCCATATTAAGTGGTTTGCATTCCATCAGCACCGAGAAATATATCCTTCAGGATGTGCAGAATTACCTTTCCATCCCTAAAAACAACAAGGAAATCTTCCATATTTTGGTTAAAGATATATTATACCAAAATGCATCCTATAGCATGGGCATCAGCTATGAAGAAGAACCTGAAACAAATGGCTGTGCTACTCAAAAAAGTTATGTCATTACTGATATTGGCGACCTGAATCATTTAGGTGCTTATCATATTTATGAAGGCCATTTACTTGAAATTATGGGGGAAATTGAAATTAATAAGTTAGCAAATTTTACGCTTAAAAATGGCAATGAAATAATTTTGGCCTTTAAAAACGGAATTATACAATCAAAACTATAAATTAGCCCCTTAAAACTAAATTCAATTCATGGCATTAAGCAGAATCTGGTCCGCCTTTATTATAGTAGCAATCGTTGTAGCCAGCTTTAAATGCTTTTTTATGGGGCAATCAGAAATTTTCAACTGGATGATTATTGGAAAAGCCGGTGATGCAGGAAACCCACTGAAAGTTGATGGTGTGATAGAAACCTGCTGGACTGCAGTAAACATCTGTCTGAAATTAATAGGCATCATGGCACTTTTTATGGGTTTTATGAGCATTGCAGAAAGAGCAGGCGGTATCAGGTTGTTGTCTAAAATAATAGGGCCATTCTTTTCCAAACTATTCCCTGATATTCCAAAAGGCCATCCGGCAACGGGACACATGGTAATGAATTTTTCTGCGAATCTATTGGGTTTAGACAATGCAGCTACCCCATTTGGTTTAAAAGCAATGGAAAGTTTGCAGGAATTAAATCCAAATAAGGATACCGCATCGAATGCGCAAATCATGTTTCTTTGCTTGCATGCCTCTGGATTAACTTTGATACCTGTAAGCATTATTGCGATGAGGGCTTCTTTAAATTCAGCCAACCCAACGGATATATTTATTCCCTGCATGATTGCAACATTTGTAGCTACCATTGCAGCAATGCTTATCGTTTCTTTTAAACAAAAAATAAATGTCTTTCAGCCGGTTATATTGATTTGGGTGTTAGGAATTTCCTCCGTAATTGCCTTAATGGTTTTATACCTTACCAGTTTAAGCACCGGAGCTTTACAATCCTTTTCTGGAATCCTAAGTAATGGAATCCTCTTGCTCATTTTCTTCCTTATCATCTTAGGAGGTGTTTATAAAAATATTAATGTATTTGACGCTTTTATTGATGGCGCAAAAGGAGGTTTTGAAACAGCGATCAGGATTATTCCTTATTTGGTGGGGATGCTTATTGCAATAAGTCTTTTGCGTACCAGTGGCACTTTCGACATCGTAATTAACGGGTTGAAATATGTAAGCAATTATTTAGGTGCAGATTCCAGGTTCATTGATGGCATACCTACCGCATTAATTAAACCTTTAAGTGGTGGTGGTGCCAGAGGGATGATGATTGATACCATGACAACCCACGGTCCGGATTCATTTGCAGGACGTTTATCCAGCATTCTACAAGGCTCTTCTGATACAACCTTTTATGTGATTGCCGTATATTTTGGTGCCGTTAATGTTAAAAACACACGCTATACTGTCGGCGCAATGTTATTAGCTGATCTTGTGGGTATTATCACTGCTATTTTACTTTGTTATTTGTTTTTTGGATAAGTGATTTAAATTATCCGTTATTTATTACAACTCTTGCAAATTCCATAGGCTGTAGAATTAATTGTACTTGCTAAATATCCTTCAGGCATTTTTACGCTTGGAACCACAATATTTAAGCAATAAATTTTCTGACAGATGGTACAGTTGAAGTGAACATGCTCATCATGGTGAACTTCAGCAGTACAAGAGGGAGAACAAATTGCATAATTTGCTGTACCATTCCTATCTAATACCCTGTGTAAAATCCCTTTCTCCTCATAAATATTTAAAATACGGTATAAGGTAACCCGGTCAATTTCATTACCAAACCTTTTTTCCAGTTCTGGCTGAGATATAGCCGCATTGTCCATTGCAATTTCTTCTAAAACACGGACCCTTTGTTTGGTGTGCTTAAGATCATGTTCTTTTAATAGGTTAGCTGGATTTATTTTCATGATTTTTTAGAAAAATAATACTGTATTGCAACAAAGTAACATGCAAAGATAACAATAATCAAGCCTACAAACAATCGTGATGGTCAATAAGAAAAATTTCCCTAGGCTTCAGCATTCGCATCCTATAGCAGTTCATAGCGGTTTCACCTAATTGGGCTATTAATTTGTAGTTGGCAATAGCACCTACAGCAGCTCCAATTACAGGTAACAGTTGAGCCATTTTTGCAAGGTCTATATAGTCACGATATTCCTGCTGAAAAGTGCGCCAGTCATACTCATCGGCATTAGCAGGCAGTAGAATGCTGTAGTTTTCCCAGTTCTGTAATAAATCGTAAATCTCCTTTCGCCGATGCTGACTAGAGTAGGTTAGCTGGAAAATGTAAAGTATATATATCCTTTCTTTATAATCCTTTACATTGAAACCATATAAAGCTGCAATGTTAAAAAGCAATTTCATTTTAATACCAATAAGGATAGGGAAATCAGCAAACCCCATTAATATACCTCCTGCCCCAGTAACGGCACCTTCTATTGTCGCAGTTTTCTGGTAAAAGTTTATTTCTTGTTTAATATAACTTTCTTTTAACTGAAAGGAAGCATCGGCAGGGAGGTTTTTGGTGGCTGTATATTTAGCGCCGAAAAGTACTGCCTTAACCATTTTTTCGATAGTTACTGTAATAACTTTATGGATCTTTTCTGGTATAAAATTGTTGATCTTGTTCTGTATATTCTTCGCTATGCGGTTAGTAAGAGAGGATTTCTTTTGCATCTTTTGCTGCCAGTCATTTAGCAGTAAATAAGCTTTTTCTTCGTAGGCGGTCATACTCCTATATCACTTTAAATGGTAGATAGTATACTTGATGTGGAAAATAAAAAAACCGCCTTTAAACTTAATTAAAGACGGCTATCCGTACACCCAATAGGATTCGAACCTATGACCTACGGTTTAGAAAACCGTTGCTCTATCCAGCTGAGCTATGGATGCATTTCCTTTTTTCTTGGAGCGCCAAAGATACGAGTTAAGCCTCGTAAGATCAAATTAATATTTCGATTAATTGTTAAGGACTTGATTTTAAGGCTTAAAATCTATATTTAACCTCTTTGAAGGATTAGCATCGGCATAAGAAAGTATTAAATTCAGGATATAATCATTCGATGGATATGGCTGCAATGCAGATTTCAACAACTCCATATCGGTCACATCACTGTATTGCGAAACATATCCCATTCCATAAAATTGTCCTTTTTCTACCCAGAGACAACTTTGCTCTTCCTCAGTTCTTCCTTGATCGATTAATGCAAATGAGGGAAGTAAAGTTTCCAATTGCTTGATTGCATATTTAACCCTAACATTATATGCTGCTGCAGATTCAACACCAATACAAGCACCACTACAAGTACCAAGAGAATGACCAGTACAAGCTGCTCTTCTACTCTGAATAAAACAAAGCTTTTCGCAGAGGAGATGTTCTTTAATTAACATGCGTAATAACTGTTGACCATCTGCAAAACTATTGACACTAAAAAGCGATGGAACTAGTGCCTTGTATTTGTCGATAGCCAAACGCATATATCCTTGCTGATCAATAAAAGTAACCAATGCGTATTTTTGTTCAAAACGTTTCATAGCCCTGTTATTGGTTGGCCAGAGTCTTTTAATTTCTACTGCCTCCAAAATAAAAGCCATTAATTCAGTTCCGCAGATTTCAAAATCAATGTGATAAATACTTCTCAAAAAATCCTGGCGCTGTGGCCCCGAATTGTTGCCACTGAAATGAGAACAAACTCTTTTTTTGAGGTTCTTCGCTTTACCAATATAAATGACAGCACCTTTCTGGTCTTTAAAATAATAAACACCTGGTTTTTGAGGAAGCTTGTCGATGGAGGCTCGGGAAAGGTTTGGCGGTAAAGCCTGTTCTTTAGAACTCCGGTTCAAAGATTGATTGATATAATTTTCGCTATCCGCTAATAGCAATAAACCAAGCAATACAGCTGTTGCAGCTGCATCACCTCCAGCACGATGCCTGTTACTAATATTAATATTTAAAGTTGTACAAAGTTTTCCCAGGCTGTAAGAAGCAAACCCAGGAAATATCTTTCGGCTCAACCTTACTGTACATAGTTTTTTACACTGTAAATCATAACCAGCAATGGCTAAATGATGCTTAATAAAAGAATAATCAAAATTGACATTATGGGCAACAAATATTTTATCCTGAAGCAATTCGTAAATACGATCAGCAACAGCTTCAAATTTTGGCGCATCCTCCACCATTTCATTGCTGATCCCTGTTAAAGATTCAATATACGGAGGAATATATTGTTGAGGATTGATCAAGGTTTCAAAACAATCAATAACCTCAAGTCCATTATGTATTTGTATCGAAATCTCAGTTATACCATTCGCTGAGGCGAAGCCTCCGGTGGTTTCAATATCGACAACAGCAAATTGCATGAGAATCAGGGGTTAAATTTTCAACAAATATACTAATATGTTTAGTAAAATATTCGCTAATTTTTTGCAGTCGTTTCAATTTTTATGGGATTTGACAATATTTTGTGGATAGGACACTTGTCTGCAATCACTAGCAGCCGTGCTTTTTCTTCCTCAGTCAATTCCCCGATAAATTCAATATTCCTGGTAATTTTTGTGCTTTTCTCAATTTGTATTTCGTTTGCGAATGCCAATTCAATTTTAATACCATCCAGTTTGTATTTTTTTCTATCTGCATACATTCTCATGGTAATTGCGGTACAGCTTCCTAAACTCGCTAATAACAAGGCTCCCGGAGCCATACCTTCATCTGTTCCCCCCATTTCCGTAGGCTCATCAGCATAAATAAAATGTCCACCTGCATATACTTTTGTTTTGTAATTTGATTTATCAATTTCGGTAATTGCAGTAATTTGTAGTTCGCTCATGATTCAATTAGTTATTAATGTTTTAATATAATTTACTGATTTGTTTCCTCATCATTTTTTTGAGAAAGGCTCAATATAGGTTTATTAACATTTAAAATGTTAATAATTTGTTAATAATTTAGCAACAACATATTGTGGTTATCTAAACTATTTATGTTCAAATTTGTTAGGTAACCTAAAGCCAAATATATTTATGTTAAGTAATTATCTAAATTTCGATTTTGATGTTAAAGGCAAGAATGTCAAGGGATTTTGTATGAGAATTCAGGATGATTTTCATGAAACCTATGCTGTCATTGTGGAAGGTTGTCATTCTTTCTGTGTATGGCTGGATTCAAATTCCACGTGGAGAACATCTAAATACACAAATGTGGAACCTGGTGTATTAGAAAACATCCTAAGTAGACTAACAACCAACCAATCATCTTAACTAATCCCCTGCCATTGGCAAGAAAGTTGCATCATTTCAAATAAAAGGAAATAATTCAATTTTCTTGTTCCGCATTTTATTAATATTCGTTACAAACGTTAGTATTTAAGAGGAGCTTAAATACTAATAAAATTGATCCCTCCCCAGGTTTATCCTATCAAATAATACTATTTTCTGCTTACTTTCTATTTATAATCATAATTTGTTTTAAAATTCTGTAATATTAGGCTCTAAATTTAAAAACAAACATATGAATAGAAAATTTACTATTTTTTTTTCCTGTTTCTTTTTGTTTGCATTAACAACTTATGCCCAACAAATAATAAAAGGCACAGTAACAGATGCAAATGATGGAAAAGGAATTCCGGGCGTCAGCGTCTTTATCAAAGGAACAACACAAGGGGTTTCTACACAACCAAATGGTAGTTATTCCATAACTGTATCATCTACAGCCCGAACTTTAGAAGTTAAATATCTTGGGTACATTACACAGGAGGTGGTAATCAACAACCGTAGTACCATTAATATTGTCTTAAGTTCAAGCACAGAAACACTCTCTGAAGTAGTTGTTACGGCATTAGGCATCAAGAGAAGTGAAAAATCAATTGGTTATTCTACACAAAGTGTAAAAGGTGAAGACCTTACTTTAACTAAAGAGCAGAATGTAATTGGTTCCCTGGCCGGTAAAATATCCGGTGTGCAGGTTACAGGTTCTTCAGGCGCAAGTATGGGTGGTACACAGAAAATTAAAATCAGAAGTGTAAATTCCTTAACCGGCGGCGGCTCTCCATTAATGGTAGTAGACGGAACGCCGATTTCCCAGGCCAATTTTAGTGGTGGGTCTAATGGCGTAGATTATGGCAATATTTCTCAAGATATAAATCCTGATGATGTGGCCGACATCAGCGTACTTAAAGGTCCTGCTGCTTCTGCATTATACGGAATAAGAGGACAATATGGTGTTATTTTAATTACGACAAAAAAAGGTGCTAAAGGTGCTAAAAAAGCAACCGTTAGCTTAAGTTCTGCTTTCTCCATTGATAAAGTAAGCAACTTTATGCCACTCCAAAATATTTATGGTGTGGGTAATAATCAAAATTTTCTCACTTTAGCTAGTGGAGAAAAATATGTGAATGGAAATGATGAAAGCTGGGGCCCTAAAATGGATGGCACACCGGTAAGAATGTTCTATAGTTTCTATCCTCAGGATGTTGATTTTGGTAAAACAACTCCTTTTCTTCCTCAACCTAATAACATTAAAGATTATTTTGAAACTGGTCAGAACATCAATAACAGCATTTCTGTTTCTGGTGGTGGCGAAAACTCAAATTATCGTTTAAGCTATACCAATGCCTATATCAATGGCACCATGCCTAACACCTGGTTGAAACGTAATAACCTGAGCTTAAGCTCCTCTTTAGATGTTACCAGTAAAATAACAGTAGGAGCAAATGTTAACTATGCCAATAATGCGGGCCAAAGACCTACACAAGGTTACCAAGGTTCCTTTACTGGTGCTGTACAGTGGTTTCAACGTAATATTGACCTTAACAGGCTGAGAGATTATCGCTATGACGATGGAACCGTGTTGAACTGGAATGTCAATCCCAACACAACTACCGGTTTAATCACTAATAACAGACCTAGTGACTGGAATAACCCTTTCTTTGATGCTTATGAAGTATTAAATAATGACAATCGTGACCGCTTATTTGGTGATGTTAATGTTAGCTACCAGGTTTTGCCTGAATTAAAATTAAGTGGTTTTTTACGTTCAGATATGTACGCTCAGAACATTACTCATAAAGAAGCAGCTGGTGGTCGTTTGGTAGATAACTATTCAATTGGTAAATACCAGAACACAGATAATAACTACGAATTTTTAGGCCAATACACTAAAACATGGAATGACTTCTCTGCCAATATTAATGTGGGCGCCAATTTATACACCACTAGATTTACTCAAACTTACCAGTCTACGGTAGGTGGTCTATCAAGTCCGAATACTTATACAATGGCGGCTTCTATTGACAGGCCAACCAGTACTTCTCTTTTAAGACAAAAACAAGTAAGAAGTATGTATGCTATGGGATCATTTGGTTATAAGGATACTTATTTCCTCGATGCTTCCGTTCGTAATGATATTTCTTCTGCTTTACCTAAAGACAATAATTCTTACTGGTACCCTTCTGTATCTGGAAGTTTCCTTTTTAGTGAACTTATACAGTCAGAAATTTTATCTTATGGTAAATTAAGAGCAAGTTTTGCTATTGCAGGCTCTGATTTTGATGCTTATCAAATCATGCCTGCTTATGGTTTTGGCGCAGTTTACCCAAATGCGGCAGGCTCAATCAATACCATGGTAGTTCCTGATAACTTAAAAAACCCAGCATTAAAACCTTCTTTCGCTAATTCTTATGAAGCAGGTATTGACTTAAGGTTCTTTAAGAACCGTGTAGGTATGGAATTGACTTTCTATCAGCAAAAGAATAAAAACCAGGTTATTAATCTTTCTGTATCTGGTGCCAGTGGATTTGACAATACCGTTGTTAACGCTGGTTTAATTGAAAACAAAGGTATTGAGCTTTCCTTAAATGGCCGCCCGATACAATCCAAATTCTTTACTTGGGATGCGACGATAAATTTTGCCCATAATAAAAACGTTATTACAGAATTATATCCTGGAATAAATGTTTACCAGTTAGATGCCAATGTTTATTCCAGTCAGACCATTTTCCTAAACTCTACCGCAGGAAAATCTTTTGGTAATTTAGTTGGCCCAGGTTATAGGAGAGATGAAGCTACGGGAAAAGTCCTTTTAGGATCCGATAACATGCCTTTATTTGATACAGCCAAAGATTTCGGAAGCGTACTTCCAAAATTCACCGGAGGTTTCCGTAATAATTTCAAGATTTGGAAAATTGATATCGCTGCAATGATTGATTTCCAAAAAGGAGGACAATTCTTTAGCTGGAGTAAAATGCTTGCCGTTAAATCTGGTCAGGCTGCTGTAACTGCTGCGATTAATGAAAATGGTAAAAACATAAGAGAACCACTTGCCAACGGTGGTGGTATTAACGTGAACGGAATATCAGCTATAACTGGTCAGGAAGTTAACGCTTTTGTTGACGCCAGGACTTATTACCGAACTAATTTAGGTACGCGTATTTATGATGAGTGGCTTTATGATGCCTCTTATATTAAAATGCGTGAATTGAGTATAGGTTATTCCTTCGACAATAATGTTTTAAAGAAAACTCCTTTCAAATCTGTTAAAGTGGCTTTAATTGCCCGAAATCCATTTATGATCTGGCAAAAAGCACCTAAAGGTTTAGATCCTTCAGAACTTTCTTCTGGCAGTGCTGACATCAGTTGGATTGAAAAAGGTGAACTACAAACAGTACGCTCGTATGGTGTTAATTTAAATCTTTCATTTTAAAAATTACGATAATGATTAAAACATATAAATCTTTATACCTCTTTTTAGTTACTGTTGTGGTACTTAGTGGTTGTAAGAAATTTGATGAATCCATTAATACGGATCCAAATAACCCTACTAAAGCTTCAGGAACACAGTTAATTGCTAATGCACTACTTTCTTTACCTAATATCAGTTCCTCTCCTTACGGCGTTCATTACCCGCAATATTTGTCGAATACGTCTTTTACAGATAATTCAAGGTATGTAACGACCAACTTTAATTTTTACGGTTGGTATACTGGTCCATTAATGAACTTAGAAAATGTAATTACCAATTCAGCTCTTAATGCGAGCGAAGGGCCTATAGCTAATCAAATTGCAGTAGCTAAAATATTAAAAGCTTATTTTACATGGACGCTGACCGATCGTTGGGGTGATTTACCCTATTCTGAAGCCCTAAAGGGTAGTGCTAATTTTAATCCTAAATACGATTCGCAGCAGATCATTTACAATAGCCTATTCCTTTTATTGGATGAAGCAAATGCAGCAATAGTAAGTGGTAACATTAAAAATGATATCGTTTATGGTGGTGATGTTAATAAGTGGAAAAAACTAGGTAACACTATTCATTTGTTAATGGCTTTACGTCTATCTAAAGTAGATGAGGCCAAAGCTAAAGTGGAGTTTAATAAAGCTTTGGCAAATGGTATCATGACAGCCAATACAGATAACTTAGCTTATCCGCACCTTTCAGAACAAAACAATGAAAACTACTGGTATAATTCATTTACCCGTTTGGGTAGAAATTGGTTTGCGGTAAGTAAACCTATCGTGGATTTTATGAAACCAAAAAACGACCCTAGATTACCTGTATTTGCTAATAAAAATACTGCTGGCGAATATGTTGGTCTGGATTATGGTTTGCCAAGTTCTACAACAGTTATCATTAATAATTTCTCTCTTTTGGGCGATGCCATTCGTCAACAGAATTCTCCTGTGTATTTAGTTACTTATTCACAAGCTTTATTTGCAAAAGCTGAAGCTGCTAAAAGAGGATGGACGACCGATGCTGGTGATGTGACTGCCAAATTAAATTATGATTTAGCAATAGAACAATCTGTTCGTCAGTGGAATAAAAATGATGTTACTGGTTTGGCTGCTTATATGACTAATATTGATGTTCAATATAACCCTTTATTAGCCTTACAGCAAATAGGTAACCAACGATGGGTACACTTGTTTATGAATGGTTACGAAGGTTGGGCAGAATGGAGGAGAACAGGATACCCTGCATTAAGTCCACCCCCTTCAAATAACGGTATACAAATTCCTAGACGAGAAGGTTATCCAACTCAGGAGCGCTCAAATAATACAGCTAATTATAATGCAGCTGTAGCCTCATTTCCTTATACAAAAGTTGATGATTTAAATGCTAGAGTTTGGTGGGATAAACCGTAATCCTATTAAGAAATTTATAATAATAACAAAAGCCTGTCGCCATAATTATGGCGACAGGCTTTTGTTTAAAAAGGAAAAGTCAATAAACAGTTTTTACTTTTTCGTATGACTATGATCTAATGGCAGGTTAAAATAAAATCTGGATCCCTTACCCCAATCACTTTTCACCCATATTTCGCCTGTATGTCTTTTAACAATTTCTGCAGAAAGATAAAGACCAAGACCAAAACCTGACGTATTTAGCATTTGATCATTTTCTATTCTAAAGTAACGATTAAAAAGCTGCTCCTGATCCTGTGGTTTTATACCCAGACCTTCGTCTTCCACACTCAGTTGCATCATCCCATTTATTTCATTACAATGTATTTCAATTGCTTTATTACCAGGGGTATATTTAATTGCATTACTCAATAAATTATTTATCACCTGCCCTATTTTATCCCGGTCGGCATAAACAGTCAACACGGGACAAGGATAAACCTCAATAGTGTGACAGATATTTGTTAGTTTTATTTCCTCAACAATTTCATCAATTAAATCGCCAATTTCAAAAACAGCCTTATTCAATTGGATTTTTCCAGACTCAAAACTAGACAAGTTCAAAAAACCATTAATTAAAGAGGTCATTTTTTTAATTTGAGTACTCGCTTTATGTAAAGCATTGATAGTAAAGGTATCCTCTGTCTTCTTCGCTTTATTAACTAAAAGTTGTACGTAACCATGAATAGAAGTAAGTGGGGTTTTAAGCTCATGACTTACCATGGCTATAAAATCGTTCTTACGGATATTATCTAGTTTTTGCTCTGTAATATCGTAAATAAGCCCAGTAATATAATCAGGCTTGTCATTTTTATCGTAAGTCAGTGTTCCCGTTAGTGTTACCCATCGTGTTTTTTCATTATCAAATCTTTTCAGAGAATAATCTAAATCAAACCTTCCATCACGATTCAGAGAAGCTTCAATAACACCTGAGGCTACAGGATCTTGTTTACCAATCAATTGTTTGATTAATAATTCATAAGTCAGCTTCTTATCTCTATAAAAACCAAATATTTCATTGAAGCGCGGAGAAGTAATCATCTCATGGGTTTGTGCAGCAATAGACTAGGTTCCCATTCCCGCAGAACTTGTTGCCATACCGAGCATTCTATTACTTTTGTTAAGTTCCTGTTGTGTATTCTTTAATTCTGTAATGTCATTAAAAGTAATAATTGCACCATTGTTTAAATGATTTGCTTGCCGCACGTAAGGCATAGTCATAATTTGGTACCATTTACCATCATTAGTTTCAATTTCCTTGGTAATCACACTACCATCACTCAGTACTTTCTTTATATCCTCTGCTATAGTCTCAAATTTTATATTGGTGGTAATATTGCTGATGGGCCTGCCAATGTCGGTCTCTAACAGGTTGATCTGCTTTACTGCACCAGGTGAAAACTTCATTAATTTCAGGTCTTTATCTATAAATAACTGCCCATTAATATTGCTCCTGAAATAGTTATTGAGGTCATCATTAATTTCTAGCAATTCCTTGTTTTTTACCTGGTATTCGGAGTTAATGGTATGTAATTCTTCATTTACAGATTGCATTTCCTCGTTTGTGCTTTGCATTTCTTCATTGGCAGAAAGCAATTCTTCATTAAAAGACTGTACATTTTCATTAGAAGAAGACAGCTGTTCGTAGGCTGTATTTAGTTTTTCTTTTAACTCTTTTAATTCCTCTTCCAGGTTTGTAATGTACATATTCTGATATGTTTTTTCATCAAACACCTTATCAGACACTTGATCTTTACCTGTTAATTTATGATCAACAAAAGTGACTAGCAAGAATATTTGTTTTTCTCGCTTTAAAATCAAAGGCATAATGGTTAGGCAAACATTTAGTTTATTGTCCCCGTCTACTATTTTTATCCCTTTAACTGTTTCCTTTTTTTTATTTTTCAATACAGAACTACGCAAAGTATTAAAAGCGATTGCCAGTGGTTTTGGCAAAAGTTCTGGTAAATTTATTGTAAAATGCTTTTGAATAAGATATTTTGTATCTCCATAAGATTGAATTACATTCATATCTTCATCAATGCAGATGGCCAGGTATCCGAGTTCCTGTGCTAAACTTGTCTGTATGATTTCAAGCAAAGCAGGATGGAAATTTTTAGCGATCACTTTATGTGAAAAAGATGTAGGTTGTCTTTTTACATCAAGCAACTCAGGCAATGAAAATGCATCAAAGCTTATTGTCCTTTTCGATTCCAAATTTTTATAGATTTTATATTTTTTACTTACTACCTCCAAGTTTTTGATGATAGGCATTGGGTTTTCACTGGAACCTAAAAATAAATAGCCATCTTTTTTTAGTCCAAACAGAAACATATTGAATATCTTTTCCTGAAGAATTGGTGTCATGTAAATCAGCAAATTTCGACAGCTAATAAAATGCATGTTGCAATAGGGTGGATTTTTCAACAGGTCATGGTGCGCAAAGATGATCATTTTCCGTATTACCTGATTAATCTTATACATATCTCCTTCAATAGTGAAATATTTTTCCAGACGTTCCGGAGACACGCTTTTAACTACATCTTTAGTGTAAATCCCTTTAGATGCAATCCCTAATGCAATTTTATCAATATCAGTAGCAAATATCTTTACCGCAGTATTCTCGAAGTTTCCAGCTAACTGTTCGGCTAAAAGAATGGCTAATGAGTAAACTTCTTCACCTGTAGCACAACCAGCAATCCACATCTTAATTTCTTGTCCTGGTTTTAACTTTTGAAGAATTTCTGGTATAATATTTTTTTTAATAAACTCAAAAGGCTCTTTATCTCTAAAGAAAGAAGTCACACTGATCAGAAACTCTTTAATAAGCGCTTCAACTTCTATTGGGTTCGACTTTAAGAAATCAAGATAAGTAGCAAGTGTAATAAAATTATGAGAAGAAGCTCTGCGTTTTGTCCTTCTTATAATAGTGTTTTTTTTATAATCTGAAAAATCAAGTGTTGAACTTTCTTTAATCAAATGAATAATACCTGTAATATTATTGTCGTCGTTCTTATCAGCTAATATTTCTTCTCCATATTGTAACATAATCTTCAATTGCATGGGGCATTAATTCTGGTTCAAGAACAAAATCTACTAATCCTGTTGCAATTGCACTGGCTGGCATACTACTAAAATTAGTATTTTGCGGATCACGCACAATCACCATCCCCCCTGCTTCTTTTAAAGCCTTTATTCCTTCTGTACCGTCAGATCCCATTCCGGAAAGTATAATTCCAATTGCGTTTTTCCCTACATCTGCAGCAAGGGATTTAAAAAAGGTATTAATGGTAAGATGCGGAACTTCTGAACTATCCTTGTTTTTCAAAAAAAGTTTGCCTTCATGAATGGTCATGAATTTATCGTTCGGTATCAGGTATACCTCATTGCATGCCACCTCCATTCCATCTTTAGCATTATTCACAACAAGTTTACTATGTTTACTTATTAACTCACTCATCCTGCTTTTAAAATTGGGCGATAAATGTTGAATAATAATGTAAGAAACGCCGTCTAATGGGGTATGGTCAAAAAAGGCATTGATCTCCTCCATACTTCCTGCCGAGGCGCCAATTGCGATGATGTGATGTGGATGTGCTGATGACATTTTATAAATATTTATAGTATGCTAATGTTGCTCTTCAAAAATTCTAAGATAAAACGACATCAACACTTTTCTTGTTTCGAACTATTGCATCGAAAAAAAACATAATAATTAAGGTCTATTATATTAATGATTACTCAATTAAATAAACAAAAAAATCAACAGGTAAATTTTATTAAAGATATGGATTCCCATTCATATTATTAAAAAATTTGAACCGGGTATAAATATTTAGAGGTGTTTTCTAATCAAGATCCTTAAAAAACACTATAATTCAGTTTTACCAGTTTACCAGGAATAAAAATCCAAAAATTATTATTGTTTATCAATACATAAATCGTAATATTGCAATGTATCATAAAACAAATAAAGTGAAATAAAACCTGAAGTTAGCTTCAGCCCCCCATTAAAAAACAAATTACATATATATGAAAAAAATTTTAGTATTATGCACAGGAAATAGTTGCCGCAGTCAGCTTGCAGAAGGATACTTACGCTATTTTGCAGGTAACCGTGCAGAAATTTACAGCGCGGGTATAGAAACTCATGGTGTCAACCCAAGAGCTATTGAAACCATGAAAGAGGATGGCATTGACATATCGGCCCACACCTCTAACAATATCAATGAATACCTTGACATCGATTTCGATTTTGTAATTACTGTTTGCGACAATGCAAAAGAAAGCTGCCCATATTTTCCTACTAATGCTAAAAAATTCCATTACAACTTTCCCGATCCTGCAAAAGCAACAGGAACCGAAGAGGAAATAAAAGAACAATTCAGGACTGTAAGAAAAATGATCAGAGCTTATTCTGAAAAATTTATACAGGAAAACCTTTAATAAAAACACTTCCACTTTGAAAAAAAAAATATGTCAACAACAAATTGTGCTCCTGCTGCCGAAAGAAGAAAATTAAGCTTTCTAGACCGGTTTCTTACCTTATGGATTTTTCTTGCGATGGGCATTGGAGTCGCAATTGGGTATTTCTTTCCTTCTTCTTCTAATTTTATCAATTTCTTTTCTAGCGGTACTACAAATATCCCTTTGGCCATAGGTTTAATACTGATGATGTATCCTCCTCTTGCAAAAGTGAAATATGAAAATATGGGCGAAGTATTTAAAGATACCAAAGTTTTGACCGTTTCTCTTGTCTTAAACTGGGTAATCGGTCCTCTTTTAATGTTTTTTCTGGCCATCACATTTCTAAGAGACTATCCGGAGTATATGGTTGGATTAATTTTGATTGGCTTGGCTAGATGCATTGCAATGGTGGTAGTCTGGAATGAGCTTGCAGAAGGTAACCGGGAATATGCCGCAGGACTCATTGCGTTGAACAGCATTTTCCAAGTTTTATTATATAGTGTTTTTGCCTATGTATTTATTACCGTTCTTCCACCATATTTTGGATTAAAAGGCCTGGAAGTAAATATTACCATAGCCGAAATAGCTAAAAGTGTAGGCATCTACCTCGGTATACCTTTTGCAATGGGCATAATTAGTCGTTATACCCTCATTGGCCTGAAAGGTGAAGATTGGTTTCAAAATAAATTTGTGCCATTCATCTCACCTATCACCCTACTAGCATTGCTATTTACCATTTTAGTGATGTTTAGCTTAAAAGGTGAACTTATTGTACAGATTCCTATGGACGTAGTGCGCATTGCTATCCCCTTAATAATCTACTTCTCTATCATGTTTGTCATCAGTTTTTTTGCTGGCCGATATTTTGGTGCTGATTACTCAAAAAGTACTTCCATAGCCTTCACAGCCACAGGAAACAATTTTGAACTGGCTATAGCAGTAGCAATTGGTCTATTTGGCATTAACTCACGGCAGGCTTTTGCGGGTGTTATTGGCCCTTTAGTCGAAGTACCCGCTTTAATTGCATTGGTAAACCTTGCTTTTTGGTTTAGAAAGAAGTACTATAAGCCTAATGCATAGCATTCTTGTTACCCCATAAATTAAAATTATTTGTAAATTTATATTAATTTACACCAATAATTTAATAGATACTTATGGCAAATCATATAATGTATAAAACACTTTTTTTAGGCATTTTCTTTCTTACAGTTATTACTGCCTGTAATAACAGTGATAGCGTTTCGACAACTCAAAACCCTGCCGACAGCAGTACTGGTCCTTCTGTAGAAACAAAAAAACCTAATAGTGATTACAAACCGGCCACGCCTGGACAAACCCGCGCTCCTGGTGCAACAACTAAAACCCCTTTTTCTGTTACGGTAATAAGTAGTGATTTAAAACAACCCTGGGGCATTTGCACTTTACCAGATGGACGTTTACTGATTACTGAAAAGTCAGGTAACATGCGCATTTTAAAAGCAGATGGAACAGCTGATAAAACAATAACCGGTTTACCGGCAGTGGTAAATGACGGACAAGGTGGCTTACTCGACGTCACCATTGATCCACAATTTGCAACAAATGGAATGATTTACTGGACTTTTTCACAAAAAACCCCCACAGGAAATGTATTGGCTGTTGCTAAAGGCAAATTATCTGCCGACGAAAGTAAGGTAGAAAACGCCGTTGTCATTTACCAAGCCACTCCTGCCTACGATGGTACGCTTCATTATGGCTCACGGATTTTGTTCGATACAAAAGGCAATCTTTTTGTTAGTGCCGGCGAACGTTCATCGAAAGAAACCCGTGTAAAAGCACAAGATTTATCAGCTTCTCTAGGAAAAATCCTTCACCTTACTACAGACGGAAAAGCAGTGCCCAATGGCCCTTTTGCCAATACGGGAAATGCAAAACCTGAAATTTATGCTTATGGTTTTCGCAACCCTCAGGGTTTAGCATTTAACCCTGAAACCGGCGATTTATGGGAAGCTGAATTCGGCCCTCGCGGGGGTGATGAAATCAATATCATCCGCCCTGGAAAAAATTATGGCTGGCCTATAATAACTTATGGTATCGAATACAATGGTGAAAAAGTTGGCGATAGCATACAACAAAAAGAAGGTATGGAACAACCAATATACTTTTGGGATCCCAGCATTTCGCCTTCAGCCATTACTTTTTACAATAGCAATGTCATACCTGAATGGAAAGGCAACTTATTTGTGGCCAGCCTTGGTGGTACACATATTGCCAGGCTTGTGATCAGTAATGACAAGGTAGTAGCCGAAGAACGGCTATTAAAAGATCTTGGCGAACGTTTCCGTGCATTAGCAGTCGGTAATAATGGTATCATATATACCGTAACAGACGGTGGTAAGCTATATAGTATCGCTAAGAAATAATTTAACATCATTTAAATCCATACCTTTGGCGTTTCCAAAATTACGTCATGAACAATACTTCTGTTGAAAAAAACTTGGCAAATAAAACGGTATTCCCGATTTTATTTGCCATTAGTTTTTCCCACCTATTAAATGATACCATACAATCACTCATTCCGGCTATTTATCCGGTAATCAAACATACTTTTAGCCTTTCTTTTTCGCAGATTGGCCTAATCACCTTAGTTTTTCAACTCTCTTCTTCTTTGTTACAGCCCTTTGTAGGCTTATACACCGATAAAAAACCTCAGCCTTATTCTTTAGCTCTTGGAATGAGTTTTACACTAACGGGCTTAGTACTCCTCTCTTTATCGGCAAATTACCACATGATGCTGCTGTCGGTAGCATTAGTGGGTCTTGGCTCCTCGATTTTCCATCCTGAAGCTTCCCGAATCGCTCATTCAGCATCTGGTGGTAAAAGAGGCCTGGCACAATCAATTTTTCAACTGGGTGGTAATGCCGGCAGTTCTTTAGGTCCGTTGCTTGCCGCATGGATTATTGTTCCCTATGGCCAGTTTAGTGTAATCTGGTTTTCAACAATTGCTTTACTCGCCATAATTATCTTAACTTTTGTAGGCAACTGGTATAAGGGAATGGTAGGTGTCATCAAAAAAAACAGTCATTCTATTACAGCCATATCTCCTTTCTCCAAAAGAAAGGTTGTTTTCTCTGTAAGCATTTTGTTGGTGCTGATTTTTTCTAAGTATTTTTACATGGCCAGTCTCACAAGTTATTTTACTTTTTACATGATAGATAAGTTTCATGTTTCCGTTCAAAGCTCGCAGTTTTACTTATTTGTATTTTTATTTTCAGTAGCTGCCGGAACGTTAATTGGTGGTCCGGTTGGTGATCGCTTTGGTAGAAAATATGTAATCTGGTTTTCTATACTTGGTACCGCGCCTTTTGCCTTATTACTTCCACACGCAAATCTTTTCTGGACAACCGTTTTGATTGTCCCTATTGGCGTAATTTTAGCATCTGCATTCTCTGCAATCCTTGTTTATGCTCAGGAGCTAATACCAGGTAAAGTGGGTTTAGTAGCGGGCTTATTTTTTGGGTTTGCCTTTGGAATGGGTGGTATAGGTTCGGCAATTATGGGCAAACTGGCTGATGAAACCAGCATATCACATGTGTTCTTTCTCTGCTCCTTCTTACCATTGATAGGCTTGTTAACAGGCCTCCTTCCAAACATTGAAGGTGACAGAAAGAAAATAAAATCTAATAAATAATGGTAGCTTTAAAGCAGGAGAAGCTACATCACTTATAAAAACAATTTCATTTTGATAAAAATCCTTGTTTTCACTGCTTTTAATCAAGCTCAACAACAAAAACTAAAATCAGGCATACCTATCGGAACACAGTTGATTTTCAACACTGATTTATCAACAGAGGAGTTACCTACGGCATTTGATACTGCTGAAATTATTTTGGGTAACCCTCCCGCAAACCTATTTAATGCAGCTCCTTCACAACTTAAATTCTGGCAAATCGATTCTGCAGGTTTTGATCAATACCAGGAGCTTAATTTAGCAATACCTGTGGCCAATATGGGTGCGTATTTTGCCCTGGGTTGTGCAGAGACAATAGTTGGTGGCATCTTATGTTTTTACCGGCAGCTACATCAGCTGGTGCGGCTGCAGACAGAAAAAAAATGGGAAGGAAAAGAAATTAGAACCCGACTGCAAGGGCTGACCCATAAAAAGGTGCTTATTCTGGGTACAGGCGCAATTGGTCTGGCGGTAAAGAAATTACTTATTGGATTTGATTGCCAGATCAGCACTACAGCAAGGAAAAATCCATTAGCAGACCTACATAATTTCAAAGAAATACTGGCTGTTTTACCTGATATTGATGTAGTAATCAATACCCTGCCCGGAACTGCCACAAACTATGTCTCAGCTAATTTTTTTGAGGCAATGAAACCTGGAAGTCTCTATTCAAATGTTGGAAGGGGAAATACCACGGTAGAAAAAGCCCTACTGAGCGCACTTGAAACAGGGAAAATTGCAGGCGCTGTTTTGGATGTAACTGCGACTGAACCGCTGCCAAAAAACAACAAACTATGGCGTATGGAAAATGTTATTTTGACCCAACATACTGGTGGTGGCGACGGAAATGAGGCAGAAGCGAAATTAAAACAATTAATCTCCAATGTAAATAACTTTATTAAAGGGAAACCTATCAATAACCTGATCAATTTAGCTGAAGGCTATTAAGCAAATCTTATTCCTATAAATAGCCTATTGACTTTACGTCACTATTGCCATATAGCATAAGGGGCACAGGTGCGGACTTTACAGGGACCTCGTAGCGATTATCCGCAACGAGGTCCCTACCAGCTCCCTATGAGGTCCGATGATAGTACGAACCTCAATAAAGCTAAACTTTAACTTATCCCATTTTGAGTTTCTTCTCAATATCATTCACGTAAGTTCTAAACTTTTTATCAGTTTGAATAAGATCTTCTACAGTCTGACAAGCATAAATAACAGTAGAGTGATCTCTGCCGCCAAAAAATGCACCAATTGTTTTTAAGGAAGACCTTGTCATTGCTTTAGACAGGTACATTGATATCTGACGTGCTTGCACCACTTCTCTTTTTCGGGTTGATGCTTTTAACAAATCCATCGGGACTTCAAAATATTCACATACCAGTTTTTGGATAATATCCATGGAAACTTCCTTATTGGTATTCTTGATGAAATTCTTCATCATCGCTTTCGCCAAAGACAAATCGATTTCCTTTTTATTTAAAGTAGATTGAGCCAATAAAGAAACCATGGCACCTTCAAGTTCCCTAATATTGTTGTTGATGTTGTGCGCCACATATTCCACCACTTCTTCTGGAAGGTCAATTCCATCAACATACATTTTCTTTTTTAGAATAGCGATCCTGGTTTGCAAATCAGGCAGAGTTAAATCTGCAGAAAGCCCCCATTTAAAACGACTCAACAAACGTTCTTCTAAGCCAGATAAATCTTTTGGCGCTTTATCTGAAGTAATGATAATTTGTTTACCAGATTGGTGCAGGTGATTAAAAACATGGAAGAAAATATCCTGGGTTTTCTCTTTTCCAGCAAAGTTATGCACATCATCCATAATGATCACATCCATAGCCTGGTAAAAGTTTACAAAATCATTGATGGTATTATTCTTTAATGATTCTACAAACTGTTGACAGAATTTTTCACAAGAAACATAAATCACCAGTTTATCTGGAAGTGTTTGTCTGATTTGGTTACCAATGGCTTGAGCAAGGTGGGTTTTGCCCATACCCGACGGGCCATAGATCATTAAAGGATTAAAAGAAGTTTCACCAGGCTTTGCCGCAACAGCATGTCCGGCTGAACGTGCTAAACGATTACTGTCTCCTTCTACATAGTTCTCGAAGGTATAGTTTGGGTTCAACTGTGGGTCCACCTGTATCTTTTTCAAGCCAGGAATCACAAATGGATTTTTAATATCGCGGTTAATGTTAACCGGCACAGGCATACTCTGTTTGCGGTTATCAGAACCATTACCGCTTGAAGGCATTTTAGTGGTATAAGGCAAAACACCGTTCGAACTTTGGTCAACTACAATGTTGTATTCCAATCTTCCTTCATCACCTAATTGCAACTTAACTGTTCGTCGAAGTAGGCTTACATAATGTTCTTCTAACCACTCATAAAAGAATAAACTTGGTACCTGTATGGTCAAAACTTTATCCTCCAATTTAAGCGGCGTTATCGGCTCGAACCAGGTTTTGAAACTCTGGGCCGGGATATTATCCTTAATAATTTGAAGACAGTTATTCCATACTTGTATACAAGTGTTATTCATAGTTATGCTTTAATTTTATTGATTTATTACCCCGATACAACAAGCAACTCTTATTGTTGGGGCTGCGAAGATCACAAATTTTACTAACATTGAGTAAGAATATTTTGTATTTTTTCTAACTAATTCATTAGCATAATCATACGATCATCTTTACAGAATTAATTGTGGATAAGTGTTTGAACCTGTAATTTTTTTGGGAAAGAGTTAATAAAAATCATCGTAATAAAAAAGTAGGCATGAAATTTATTATACATCGGTATGATCAAAATAAATTACTATAAAAGAAGAAAAATAAGCGCGGTGTTGCTCCTGGTGACTGCACTGTTCGCCTTGCAGTCCTGTAAGAAAAGCCGCTCAGATATTGGACAGGTTTTCTTTAAAGAAACCAACAATAAGGTTTTTAAGAAGGTAGAAAGCGATGCCTTCATTGCTATCTTCAAAAAAACACTGGAAGAAAAAAAAGCAAGCTTAAAAAACCCGAAATTTATTACCGCTTTTTATGAAAAAAACGACTTTGACCCAGTATTGGTTACACAACATTTACCACAGAATGAATTAAAAACTTTGGCCGGTTACTTGTCCAAAGCAGGCAGTCACGGTCTGGAACCAAATCTATTTGACGCAAAAAACTTATCAGATTTACTTATAAAAGTATATGATAAAAATGCAATAAAAACTGTAGAAGATGCTTATAAAATTATTGCCGAGCTAGAGCTGTTAACAGCAAATTCTTTGATCGATTATAGTAATGCCTTAAAATTCGGAGTGATTAGCCCGAAGAAAATTTACGCAAGTTATTACACAGAAACGAAACGTCCCGACAGTACATCTATGATGGAAGCATTGGAAGTAAACAACCTTAAAAACTACTTGGATAGCATACAACCAAAAGACGCAAATTACCTTGCTTTACAAAAAGGATTAGCTGATGGCATTTCTGCACCCGGACTTTCGGCTGAAGAAACTTTACGCATTTTACAAGTGAACCTGGAACGATTAAGGTGGAAAAACAAAAAAGAAAACAAGAGATATGTGATTGTTAACATTCCTGATTACAGATTAGATGTTATAGATAATGGAAAATCTGTTTTAAATATGAAAGTTTGTGTTGGCGAAGGTAGGGAATTAAAAAGCACAGACCAGCTGAAAGAATATGATGAAAGCGACTTAAAGAAAGACCGTCCGTTTTCTAGGGAAACACCTCAGCTGGGCAGTATGATTCATAGTGTACAAGTCAATCCGATATGGAATATACCCGAAAGCATTGCAACAAATGAAATTTCTAAACACGCTGCAGCCGACAGGTACTACCTTTCCAATAACAATATTGATGTATTTAAAGACGGAAAAATTATTGAAGACACAGAATTGATTGATTGGACGGATCCTGCTGCAGGCAAAAAATATCTATTTAAACAACGTTCTGGAAATGATAATTCTTTAGGAAAAATCAAATTCCTCTTTAACAATGACAATTCTGTTTACCTGCATGACACCCCTTCAAAAGCGGCTTTTAATCAAAAAATGAGAGCAATTAGTCATGGTTGTGTGCGTGTTGAAAACCCTTTAGGGCTTGCCGAAGCACTTTTTGGTGAGGGGAAGAAATTCGAACAAATTAAAGCAGGTATGGCACAAACAGAGAACCAGGTAGCAAGAGATGTAGCACTTCCAGTGCAAATACCGATTTACTTAACTTACCTCACCTGCTGGGCAGCAGAAGATGGCTCATTACAAGCTAGAAAAGATGTCTATGGTTTGGATGTAGTGCTCTACTCCTACCTGCAAAAATTAACAGCAGGCTAGGAATAATCCTGCCTGCTGTTACAAACATTTAGAAAACCTTAGATGCTCGATGCAGTGTCTAAGGTTTTTTCGATTTCATATAAATTACTAGCAAGCTGCGCTGCCAGACTTTCATTAAGATACTTCGAGGAATAACCCTCATCACTCACATTAATAAAAAGTACTGTTTTACCACCTATAGCATCAATCACAGTATTTGCTAACTCGGGGGCTACTGCAGGACAACCCTGACTACGGCCAAGCCTGCCCAGCGCATTAATAGTACCTTGACTAACATAAGATGCACCATGAATTACGATAGCTCTTTTACGGGCATTAGAATTGAATCCTTCATCCATGCCATCCAGTCGCAATGACCTGCCATGCTGCCCGGTATAAATCTCTCCGGTTACATAAAACCCCATACTGCTTTGGTAAGAGTTATTAACATTAGAAAAATGGGTGGCTTTATCTGCACCACTGTGCTGCCCGTGGGCAACCCAAGTATTTAAAAGTAATTCTTTTTTAGCGAGGTCAATGATCCACAAACGCTTTTTGGTACTGTTCTGGTCAAAATCTGCGATGCTTAAAATAGATTTATCATCTGCTATTTTTCCAGAAATTTTAAGGTTATAAAAGCCTGTCACAGCTTTCTCAAATACTTCTTTAGCTAAGCCATATTGCCCTAACTGCGCAATGGTATAAATATGGTTGATATAGGCGTTGTACTGCAGGTCAGAAGTTGCTGAGGGGCTTAATTTGCCTACAATCGGTAACGCTTTACTGGTTGAATTCCAGCTCATGGAAGTAAGTGCAAATACGATTACAAAGATTCCGGCTAGACCTAAAACGTATTTTCTCATATTTCTCAGGGTTAGTTGGTAGGGTGAATAAAAAAACAATTTTGTTTAACGTTTTAACTAAACAATTATACAAAGATACAAAAAAGAATTAAGTCACCAACTCAAGCTTAATTTTACTCACATTTTAACAACGTTTTCACCGGCTTTATTATTATAAAAATAAAAAGGGTATGCATAAAAAAAGGCCCACAAAAAGCAGACCTTCAATTTAATTCAGACAAAGATTACTTTGCACTATTTTTTTTCTCAGTTACTTCTGCACGGATATCCTGAGCCAATGTTTTTAAATCTTGCATTGCTTTACGCACTCTTGTACCTGCCGCACCGTTACCTGAGTTATAAAATTTTTCTGCATCTGCCTCAACTCCGGCAATAAGTTCTTTTAATTTTGAAAATTTTTCCATGTGATTCTGTAAATAATAAAGTAATTATTGGTTTAAAGATAATAAATATTGGTTTTTAAACAAATGAATAACGTTTTTACATTGATTTCATTATACATCCGTTTGCCTTTAAAAACAATAAAATGCCAGTTTTGTTTAATACTTATTAGACAAATTTATTAAAAAGGCAAAAAAGAAAATCAACCTGTTTAAGACAAAACACCTGATAATGAACTAAATGAGTCATATTACTCCTAAATAATTGAAACGAGGTCTATCCTCGTAAAAGTTAAAACCTTTTGGGGAAGACAAGCTTGTTTTTAAAAATTAATAGCTAAAAAAAAGACGTAAAAGGAGCAAATTAGAAGCAAAATAGCATTGCTACAAAACTAAATCAGCCTATAGAAGTCAAAATTGACCCTTGTTTTCCAACGGTTAAAGCATGTTTTACCCCACACTTTAAGGCAAAATTACTTTTTTGATGGCCCACCGGAAAATCAAAACAGACTGGGTATTTATACATTGTCACTTTTTCTAACACAATTTCTTCAATAGTCTTACCGAATTCTTCTCCTTCATTTTCAGGTTTAATTTTAAAACCACCAATAATTAAGCCCTTCAGTTTTGTGAGTTTACCACTGCGTTTCAAATTCCAGAACATGCGGTCAATACCATATAAATATTCGCCAGTATCTTCTAAAAACAAGATTTTTCCATTGGTATTGATGTCCGAATTACTACCAGCAAGGTTTTCAATGATACTTAAATTACCACCTATTAAAACGCCCTGCACTTCACCCATTCTATTGAATTCATTAAATGGGGATTTATACCTCAGATCTTGGCCAGCAAGTGCCTGCCGAATAGATAAAATCGTTTCAATCTGTATAGGATCGGCGAGAGCCCATTCGGACGGGAAACTATTACACATTTTAGAATGAATAGATGCGATTTTGAAATTGCTGTTCAGGTGGCAATGCAACAGGGTGATGTCACTAAAACCAATGATCCATTTTGGATGGGACACAAAATGTTTAAAATCCAGAAGATCGATTATACTTACCGCGCCATAGCCACCCCTGGCACACATAATAGCCTTCACCTCCTTATCGTCCATCATTAGTTGCAGATCAGCAGCTCTTTCTGCTACCGTTCCACCAAAAGTAAAATCTTTGGCACCTACCGTTTGCCCTATCTTGACCTGGAAACCCCAGCTTTCCATTAGTTTGACGGAGGGTAAAATCTCTTCCATGGTAATAAAACCCGCAGGACAAGTAATACCTATTGTATCACCCTTTTTAAGATAAGGTGGTATTTTAGGATGGCGACTGCTCTCTAGGGCATTTGCTGGTGCAGCAGTTGCCCATAAATTTAAGCTTGGTATAGAGGCTCCTGCCAATGCAAGAGAAGAAAGGAAAAGTTTGCGGTTCATAGAAAAATTTTTTATCTAAATTTCTTTCAATAATTCCTCGTCATCCAGCTTATCCTCCTCATCAGATTTAATTCTCTTCAATTCAAAATCCGTTGGTATGTCTACTATGAGGGGCACCTTTTCAACAGTTACAAAACTCAAATCTAAACCAAAACCTTTCTCCTCTGGCACACTAAAGTTTTTAAGAATTTGATAATAAAACATAGTACACCTTTCAATAAATTTAAGGCTGTAAGAGGTTGACATGATTTTCTCTAATACTACAAACCTGAAATCACCAGCAATTTTATGCTCATGAAGGGAAGAATACCTGCTGGTAATATCAACTTCCTTGTTTTTAACCATGTCTTCTACAACTTTTCTAAAAAGTACATTGATTCTTTGTTCTACCCTGAAACCTAACCTAAAATCTACCCTTATTAATTTACCTTTAATCAGGTTATTCACTTTATATTCCATGGTATAAGGCTCATCAGTTACATCTACGTGGATTAGCCAATAAACATCAGCCCTTTTAGGGAGCTTTTGAATGATAGAGTACATGATAGAAGACTCAATTTCGGAATTAAAGTTAGCGCTCGTTAAATAAACTAACTGTGAAGCATATTTGGGAATAGAAGTATCCTCAGAAATCTTCTCAATAATGGGATAATACTTTTCAACATCATCAAAACGAAGGTAACGGTTTCTGATCCTGCGCCCATTGTACCAGGCATACATGATGGAAAATAAAGACATGCCCAATAGTACGGTGAACCAACCACCATGAAAAATCTTTGCTACATTTCCAATTAAAAAAGTTAATTCTATTACCCCATAAATTAGTAAAAATATAACGATCAAATACATTGGCACCCTTTTGCGCATTAAAAATACAGCAACTAAAATGGTGGTCATCAGCATTGCTACAGTTATTGACAAACCATAAGCAGCCTCCATATTGGTAGATTTTTTAAAGATAAGGACTACAATGATACAGCCGATACATAAAAGCCAGTTCATAGAAGGCACATAAAGCTGTCCTTTTTGGTTACTTGGATAATTAATTTTAACTTTTGGCCAAAGATTTAACCGAACTGCTTCAGCAATTAAAGTAAAGGAGCCAGAAATTAAAGCCTGACTAGCAATGGCAGCAGCAACAGTGGCAATGGAAATACCATAAATCAGGAACCAGTCTGGCATTAAATGATAAAAAGGATTTATCTCACCAAGGTGCGTACCCTGCATTTTCCATAGCCATACCCCCTGCCCCATATAACTCAGTATCAAACAAGTTTTAACATAAATCCAACTGATGCGAATATTTGACCGTCCGCAATGGCCTAAATCAGAATATAACGCTTCAGCCCCTGTGGTACATAAAAAAACCGCACCAATAATAAGAAAAGCCTCAGGATTTGTGCTCAGGATTACATAAGCATAATAAGGATTAATAGCTTTTAAAATCTCCGGAAACTGAAAAACATAAACTAGTCCTAATGCGGCAATCATGGTAAACCAAATCCACATGACGGGACCGAAAGCCTTTCCGACCAGAGAAGTGCCGAATTGTTGCAATACAAACAGAAAAACGATAATAGCCAATACAATAGGAACAGTAGGCAAATCCTGATAGATAATTTGCAGACCTTCAATTGCAGATGAAACCGTTACTGCGGGGGTCATAATTCCATCTGCCAACAAAGCAGCGCCACCAATCATAGCCGGTATAATCAACCATTTTGCCCTGCGCTTGACTAACGAATAAAGAGAGAAAATTCCTCCCTCCCCTTTATTATCAGCTTGTAAGGTAATGATTACATATTTTATAGTTGTTTGAAGTGTTAGCGTCCAGAATATACAGGACAGGCCGCCAAGAATAAGTTCAGGTGTGATTAACCTTTCGCCAATAATAGCTTTAAATACATAGAGTGGTGAAGTACCAATATCGCCGTAAATAATTCCAAGACTAATTAACACACCTGCTGCCGACAGCTTATTGGTATCTTTATGATTTGACATGAGTCTGAATTTTCAAGTGGCCAAAGGTATAAAATAGAAAAGTCATTTTTCTAAAAATTTACCTAGGCTAACTTAAATCGAAATTCGAGTCTAAATAATTTTGGAATAACCTAAAAATAACCCTGATAATGAATGACTTATATTAATTAGTTAATATTATTAATTAATGTTAATTTTGAAACAAATCAATTTATATAATTTTGGCAAAAATCAATAAGAATTCTCACAAAGTACTTTACAGAAAGTATTCATCGAATCTTAAATACATTATGATGGTGCTCACGGTACTGATCGTAACCTATTTTTTACCAAAAAAACCGAGGTTTAGGTACGAATTCGAAAAAGGTAAAGTTTGGTTAAATAAAGACCTGGTATCACCATTTAGCTTTGCTATTTTAAAAACTACTCCGCAAGTCCTAACCGATAAAAAAGATGCCTTAGAGAACATTTTACCTATTTACAAGTATAACCCGGAAATGTTTAGTGCCATTGAGGATGCTTATTTAAATGAATTTGATGTAAAATGGAAGACTAATGGTTTTCCAGAGAATGAGCGACAGAAATACAAGACGGCTTCTTATAAAATCCTTGCCAGTATTTATTCGAAAGGAATTATATCTTTAACTACTAAACACCAAAAAAACAGGAAGAACTATGACGTTTCTTTGCTGAATAATAACGTTTCTAAAACCATTAATACACAGGATCTTTTAACCATTCAAACTGCTTTAGATTATTTTAAAAATAATTTTAAAATTAAGAACGAAAATATCCAGGAGTCGGTTGTTGGTTTAATTCAAAACCATTTACAACCAAACATACTTTTTGATGAGCCCTTAACCACTATTGTACAAAACAATACGATAAATAGTTTATCTACAACGCATGGTATGGTTCAAAAAGGAGAGCTAATCATTGCAAAAAACAATGTAATTGATGAAGAAACCTATCAGAAATTGGAATCATTTAAAGCGACTTATGAAGCACAGACAAAAATTATCGGCGACAGTACGTTAGTATATTTGGGACAGATATTATTGGTTGGGTTCAATTTAAGTTTATTAATGGTCTTCTTACAAATGTTCAGAAAAGACATTTTTGCCGATAACCGCCAACTTTCCTTGTTGTTGCTGGTTATTACCACCATGTTATTGGCCTTAACATGGGCAATAAAATTAAATTTACCTACGCTATATTACATCCCCTACTGCATTGTACCAATTATTATCCGGATTTTATTTGACACCCGTTTGGCTTTATACCTCCATTTGCTTGTTATTTTAATTGCAGGATTTTTTGTTCCCAACAGCTTTGAATTTGTTTATTATCAAATAACAGCCGGTATGGTGGCTATTTACAGTATTAGAAACCTTGTTAAAAGAGAGCAGTTGTTGTTATCTGCACTTTTTATACTTACCTCTTATTTCATTTCATTCATTGGCATTGGACTGTTAAGAGAAGGTTCTTTCAAGGAAATTGAATGGGTAAACTTTGTTCCTTTTATAGTAAGTGTGCTGTTGTCATTGATTGCCTATCCTATAATTTATGCCTTTGAAAGGGTTTTTGGAATAACTTCGGATGTTGCCTTAATAGAATTAACCAATACAAACAACAAATTACTGCGCGAGCTTGCCTTTAAAGCTCCGGGTACGTTTCAACACTCTTTACAGGTAGCAAATCTTGCAGAGGCAGCGATTTTTAAAATTGGTGGCAATTCCTTATTGGTAAGGGCAGGTGCTTTATACCATGATATTGGAAAAATAGAAAATCCGCAGTATTTTATTGAGAACCAAAATACGGCTGTTAGTCCGCATGATAAATTGCCTTATGAACAAAGTGCACAAATCATCATCAAGCATGTTCTTAAGGGCATAGAGATTACACGCAGACATCAATTGCCGGAAAGCGTGATCGACTTCATCAGAACACATCATGGCAATACCAGGGTAGATTATTTTTACCAGTCGTTTTTAAAGAATTCACCGGAAAAGTTTGTAGACGAAAATATATTCAGGTATCCAGGGCCTATTCCTTTTTCTAAAGAAACAGGGGTGTTAATGTTGGCGGATTCTGTAGAAGCAGCATCGAGAAGTATCAAAAATCCGGACGCTCAAAGTATAAATGACCTGGTAGAACGCATCATAAATTACAAATTAGAGCAAAATCAATTAGATAACTGCGATTTAACGTTAAAAGATTTAGAAACTATAAAGCTGATATTCAAGACGATGCTGATGAGTATCTATCATGTGCGAATAGATTATCTACAAACTGTGTAATTTTCTTTTGCAAATATCAATGAATTGCTATATTTGCACTCCCTCACAACAAGTAAATGAGCGGAATTGGAGAGATGCCTGAGTGGCCGAAAGGAACAGTTTGCTAAACTGTCGTACTGGCAACGGTACCGAGGGTTCGAATCCCTCTCTCTCCGCAGAATAGAAATAAAAAAGCCTTTAGCGTAATGTTAAAGGCTTTTTTTGTGGGTGAAATCGCCAAAGGGGATACTAAAGGATTAATGCGAAATCAGGATAATACTATTATGATGTAATTGAGGATCAGGTACCAGCATCTGAAATTAGATTAATACGTTGAATAGGCACAAAATAAGATACCAACATTCACCAAATTAAGGAAATAAGAAATTGACCCTAAATTAACATTAACGATAAATATAGAAATTATAATAATAATTATATTTATATGTTATTCTATAAAATATATATATTTCATTATGATATATATTAACAATAATATATATCTTAGATTAAATTAATTAACCAAATTTATGAAATATTTATTCACACCTCTCACTGCAGGATTATTTCTGCTCTTTAATTGCGCCACTATATATTTATTCATTTGGGTTGCAGGTTATTTTTATTCCTTCACCTGGTTTTGGTTTGTGCTTAGTTACGGCCTAATTGGCGTTGTAATATTCACCTTAGGTCATGGATGCCTAGTTTCATCCATTAAATTTTTCATGAACTTTTACGAGTATAACCTCATCTCAAGAATTACTCATTCTCTATTTGCCCTTGCAGGGGTAGTAATAATTGGTTATTTTTATACACAACATCCACCCATGCTTGAGGGACCAGAAGGACAAAAGTTTATATTGACAACGATGTGGGAAACAGCACCATACAAAGCAATAATTGCAATCTTCTTCACCACAGCAATCATACTGGCTAATACTTACTTAACGGTAATTGAAACTTTAACAAAGGTAAAAATTCAAGCTTTTTATGATGTCCGTTTACTAAAAGATTACACTTCTTTTTAATTATAATAAACCTCAATGTGCTTTATGTCCAATATCCTGTGTATTTTTAGATTAATTTATTTTAATTTAAGCTAAAGTAAAAAAAGATTTAACTATAGGATCATGAAAACAGTTTTAGTACTTACAGACTTCTCCTCAAATGCTAACCATGCTGCAGAAACTGCCGTATTTCTAGCAGGAAAGCTTAATTTAAATGTTTTGTTGTTTAATATATATTTCTCAGTTCCGGGAGTTCCTGCCGGCGAAAATGATGCATGGTCTAAAACATACGAGGTATTTAAAAAAGAAAGCGAAGATAACCTCCAAAAAGAAGTGGAAAGATTATCGAATAAAATTACCCCTGGCCTACCGAAACCTGTTATTCAATATTTAACAGCTTTCGGCCATTTAGGTACAAAAGTTAATTCACTGATTTCCGATAATAATAATAATAATATTGATTTCATTGTAATGGGTGCACGTAAAAAGCTTCAAAGTTTCAAGCTTTTTGGAGATGATATCAATGATGTGGTCAAAAATTCTGATAAACCCGTACTCATTGTTAATGAATCGCTAAATTTTAAGGAAATAAAAAATATAGTTTTTACAACTGATGTTGCAGACTCCGATCTTCAGGCTTTAGCATTCTTAAATAAGCTTTCAAATAGCTTTAATTTTAAGGTTCATGCAACTTATGTTTCCCCTGTTTCGGAGTTTACAGACTTAGAAGAAGAACAAAAGGTTAGTCACTATTTAGAGGGAATAAATCAAATTGGTTCGCCAAATATTTCATTTGAAAATTTAAAAGGTGAAGATGTCATTAATGAACTCGTAAAATTCAACACTTCAATCGCTGCAGATCTATTAGCAATTGTGCATAAGAATCGTTCTTTTTTATGGCGCTTATTTCATGAAAGCGTTTCTAAAGAATTCACAAAAGATTCTACTATTTCCATCTTAATTATCCCCGAACAATAGATTTTCAGGTTGCTTCTATTCAATGCTTCATCAAATATTATACTAACCGTTAATTTCAAAACACCATCCAGGGGGAGTCCAACCAATCCGGGCCCCTCTTTCTTAAATACAAAGCTGCTAGCCGTCTACCAATTATAGCATCAAGCTAATCAATCACCTTCCCAGTTTTCTCTCGGCTCGTCAATCTGGTGGCTAATGTGTTCTGCTTATACTCCTCATCTCCTAAAATAATGCCCCAAGACTGGAAGCCTTCTACCCTGTCGAAAATTATTTTTAAAATGGCGATGATTGGAATAGATAAAAACATACCAGATATGCCCCATATCATTTCACCGATGATTACGCCTAACACCGTGATCAATGCATTGATCTTTACTTTTGAGCCCACAATTACAGGCAATAAAATATTACTATCAATTAGATGGGTAATCACTAAAGTAGCGACTACCAAAAATACTTTACTGATCAAGGTAGCAGTTGCAAAAGCAACGAAAGACCGTTGCAAAAGCAACAAGTCAGAATTATATTAACTTTTTGGATTTTTTGTTTTTTTAGTTTTGGGTTTTTTCGACCAAAAGTGTCGAATTTGTACTTGAAGCAGCTCTTTTGGAGCGCTATTTGTATTTAATTTGCTGTATTTATCAGTTTGGACGCAACTATCCCTGGGGAACGGTATAAGTTATAGGCAATGGCCTCCATCAGGT